>JBEQCC010000210.1:0-5536 GCA_041639455.1 Pelosinus sp.
AGATTATGCTTATCCTTGCAGGCAATTTGGCAGGCACTGCAGCCCGTACAATATCTTTGCTCAACATAAAATGCGATCTGTTTGCTCATCCCTTTGCCTCCATTTGATCCAGTTTCGCCACTTCAACCAGGTTGGTATGCTGAGGATTCGCAAAAGCCAGTGGCGTCGGCTGATATTTTGTTAATGTATTGATGCAGCCGCGTTGGTCGATCCCCTCCTTATCCGGTGACCACCAGCCCCCCTGGGGTATCGAAATCACCCCTGGCATAATCCGGGGAGTGACTTTAGCGGTGAGTATGACTTTACCCCTGGCATTATAGATACAAACCCTTTCACCATTTTTTATGCCGCGCTTTTTTGCATCATATACGCTAATCCAAAAGACCTGTGCTTCTGCCTCCTCCATCCAGTCATTATTGTCAAACATGGAATGTACACGCCGTTTGGTATGATGACCAATACATTGCAGCGGATACGTGTTCCGCAGAGGATCTTCCGGTCCTTCCCAGGCGGGAATATATTGGGGAATAGCAGGCACTTCAGCAGGCTTATCCAATTCCCATAAGCGAGATGAGAAGAATTCGATTTTCCCGGAAGGGGTGGGAAATGGATGGTGCCGGGGATCTTCAATCTGCTCTTTAAAGGCAATTGCAGGTTCATCATACTCCCAGTCATATACACCCTTTTCTTTAAATTCTTCATAGGAGGGAAAACCAGGATTTTCTTTGCGGGTTTCATCAACAATAAAACGCAGCCAGTCTTCCAGCGTTTTTCCTTGAGTAAATTCAGCTGTAAGCCCCAGTCTTTCAGCTAAATCTCTGATCCAGTCATAACCGTTTCGGCATTCATAAACCGTATCCACTGCCTTATTCATAAACAATACATAATCACCAGCAGACCAGGGTAATACAATATCTTCCCGTTCCATGAAATTATCACCCGGCAGCAAGATATCGGCAAATTTCGCGCTGCTTGTAAGAAAATGATCACTGACTACAATAAATTGAGCTAAATTTTCATCGGCCAACAGTTCTGCCGTTCCATTGGTATCGGAGTGTTGATTGATGAGGCAGTTGCCTGCCAGATTAAATATCAGTTTAATATTGGCTGACAGCTTATCAACCCCCCGGACACCCTCTCTTTTCCCTAGCTCAGTCCCTTTTTGAATCGCCAGCGGCCACATGTACATGGAAATTGCTGCTTTGCAGGGATTATTAATAGGAATCGAGCCAACATACTGTTTGCGGCATGGTGAACCGCAGCCAGAAGCCCAGCCGCCTTTTATGCCAATGTTTCCTGTCATTGCAGCAAGGGCTGCCCCACTGCGGGGCGGCTGTTCGCCATAGGCATGGCGCTGGGGTCCAAATCCCTGGATGAGCGCACCCGGTTTATTCAGGGCATATTCCCTAGCCAGCTGAATAATGATCTCCCTTGGAATGCCTGTTGAGCTTTCCGCCCAGGCAGGGGTTTTAGGAACCTGGTCTGTACCCGTACCAAGAATATAGCTTTGGTATGAATTTCCCGCTGGAATCCCCTCCGGCATATGATCCTCATCAAAACCAAGACAATAGGTATCCAAGAATACCTGATCCTGCAGATTTTCTGTAATGATCACATAGGCCATTGCATCCAAAAGAGCACTATCGGTAGTAGGGCGAATGGGTATCCATTGATCAGCCAGAGCGATAGCGGTATCAGAATACAGAGGATCAATGCAAATGATTTTTGCCCCGGCTTCCTTAGCCTTTTTTAGATAATAGGCTGTATTTGTTCCATGAATGGTTGCCGCCGGGTTAAATCCCATCAGAATGATAAGCTTCGAATTAACCCAATCTTCTCGGCTGCTGCCACTATTGACAGTCCCATATGTATATGGGGTTGCAGCGTTGGTACAAGCTGAGCTATAGGTTCCATAGTAATCTAAATAGCCTCCATAGAGTGCCAGCAAACGTCTCATCCAAACCTGTTCCGACGTTTTCCCGGCATTGCCTGTTGCGTAGGAAAGATAAATGGCCTCCGGTCCGTACTCAGCCATAATACGTTTCGTATGATCTGCAATCGTATCTAAAGCTTCTTCCCAGGAAATACGCTCAAAGAGACCTTGTCCCCTTTTACCAATTCGCTTCATCGGATACTTCAGCCGATCCTCATGATACAAATAGCTCCTGTAGGCCCGGCAGCGAAGGCAGCCACGCAATTGGGGTCTTTTATCCGTATCGGGACGTTCATCATCACTGGTAATGCGAACAATGCGTCCGTCTTTTACATGAGCTTTAACAATGCAGCGACCGCCGCAATTATGGGAGCCTGATGTCCGTATAATGGTTTCTTTTTGGAACGTTGTATCCGCCATATCTTTGCTCCCTCATGGTAAAACTACCATCTTTTTCAATCACATTTCCAAACAAGCAATACTCTCCAATATTTTTTTCCGTTCTTTCCAATCAGGCATTAGAACGGTTAAAAAAGCATAGAAACTTTTGCTGTGATTTTGATATTTCAAATGACAAAGTTCATGTAGCACAACATAATCAATACAATATACTGGTGCCTTAATCAAATGGAGATTCAGCCAGATTTTCTTTTTCATTGGCACACACGAGCCCCAGCGAGTTCTCATACTTCTTATCAATAGATCTGGTCTAGCATATCCGTATTTTCCAAGAAGAGGATACATTCTTTCAAGAGCATGGAAAAACTCCGTCTTTGCTCTATCTCGCAACCATGTGAGGTATTGCCTTTCACGTTTTTCGACGCTTTCCATATGTTTGGTATAGAGCTTTATATACTCACCCTCGACATCAATATGATCTTTGTCCCATGGAATCACCCTTAACCGATACTGTTTGCCAAGCAAGTGAAAACTCTCACCGCTTACGTACTCTTTTGGTACAGCTACACTTTGCTTTTTTTTAAACTCTTCCAGATTTCGATAAATCCAAGATGCTTTACTTTTTACATAATCGTTCACTATATTTTCCGGCAGCTTTTCTGGTGCCGAAACAAGAACATTACCATAATGGTTTACTCTAATAGTAATGTTCTTGTTTTTTTTGACTACAAGCTGATAGGGAATAGTACTGTCCCCAAACTGGAGTTGGCAATCTTTCATTTCCATTTTATCGATACCTTCTTAGAGAAACGGTGAGTATATTGTCAATGAGCTTGTCAATTTGGTCAATACTCATTGTAACATTGTATTTTTCTTTAAAGGCAAATACCGCATCATCAATATCAATTCGTATTTTTCGATGGACATCTTCATTATTATGCCAGTCTACCTTCCGATGTTTTTCAATAATCTCTTTTACCTGTATGGAAAGCTCCGCTATAACATCAACCATCTCATTTACCCGGTACTCGGCTTCACTTTCCCGCACAATATCCTTGGCAACGCCATAAAAAGCCTTGGCATGATCATCTCTTTCAATCGTGGGCGGATAGGTTTCCCCTGTATCACCGCCGTAAAAATCCGTTCTGATTTTCTGCATACGCTCGAAATATTCCACATCACTGATTCTATGATTCTTATATTCCGTAATAATCTCTTCAATCCGCTCAGAGAATTTCTTATAGTAAGCAGGATTTTCCAGTCTTTTTGACTGTATCTTTTTCGCTACACTTGACGAAATCGCTTCCGCTTTAGCACGAGACGTATTCATTCTTTCCAGTTCCTCCGTAAAAGCTTCCTGATCATTTATGTCCACAGGATTGGTGATACGTATCATCTGCTCTGCCGAAATATAATTGTCCATCAACTTTTGCATTTTGGGTTCATATTCTTTGTGATCAATATCGTCACCATATTGGATTTTTATATTTCTGCGCAGCTCCTGATAAAACCGCAGAGCCTTCTTATATTTATCCATTTCCTCTTTTGGAACGGCTTTATACAAAACCTCACTAGATATAGCAAGGTCAACTAATCGACCGAAAACACTGAGTATATCGTAAAACTTATCTCTAAGCTTCTCGTCACCCAGCCATATCTCGTATTCTTCCGAATCCTTTTTGTTTTGAATATACAAAAACATCCCGATAAGCTGGGAATAGGTACCCCTGAGTTCACCCAGCTTGGATTTCACATCTACCAAAGCATTGGATAGGTCCTCGGGATTAAACTCTTCCATCAGTTCATCGCTATACATGGCCATCGCTTTATCCAGTTCACTAAACAGCCCCATATAATCAATAATCATACCGTAGTCCTTACCATCGTACAGACGGTTTACTCTAGCAATGGCTTGTAACAACGTATGCTCTTTTAATTGTTTATCAACATATAAAACCTGGGCTCTGGGAGCGTCAAAGCCTGTTAACAGCTTATCAACTACAATCAGAAGATCTAGATCCCCATCAATAAACTGATCCTTTACATTTTCCTCATACCGTTCCTCATCCCCATAGTCATTGATCATCTTTTTCCAAAAGGCTAATACCTCCGACGCAGGTTCCTCGTCCACTTCATTGTATCCTTCTCTTTGATCCGGTGCGGAAATGACAACCGCTGTTTTCAGATCGCCTAATTCTTCAAAGGACTTTTGATACGCAATTGCATCCCGTTTCCGTCGGCAAGCGAGCATGGCATTAAAGGGTGTCCCCTGCAGCGAATGCAAGAAATGCTCATTGATATCAAAAGCAATCAATTCAATTCTTTGCAGGGAAGATGCAACCTTCTCAAAGGTGCTCCACTTTCGCATTACACTTTGTTTCTGCTTATCGCTCAGGCTTCTTGTTATCATTGACAGCCGATTATCAATGGCTGTTTTATTAACACTTTGATCCACCATTTTCCCTTCATACAAGAGGGATACAATGGCACCATCAGCAACACCATCTTTAATGGTATATTTGTGGATGACCCTGCCGAATTTACCCATGGTATTTCGATCTTTTTTCATGAGAGGTGTGCCCGTAAATCCGATATAGCAGCCGTTAGCAAATACCTCTTTCATACGATTGTGCATATCTTTGTACTGGGAACGGTGACTCTCATCCACCAACACAAAGATATTTTTATCTTCCAGCCTGATATCCTGATGGATCGCCGTATTGAACTTATGAATCACAGTGGTAATAATATTGGCATTTTCTTCACGCAAAATAGATGCCAGATGATTTCCTGTCATGGCCCGGACAGCTTTCAGCTTGGTATGTCCAAAGGTCCGATGAATTTGTTTATCAAGGTTGATTCTGTCGGTTACGATTACAACTCTCGGAGACTGAATGTCCTGGTCCGACATAATCCGCTTGGCAAGCATAACCATGGTAAGGGATTTTCCCGATCCCTGGGTATGCCAAATCACGCCGCCTTTGCGCTTACCATCAGGGGTAAACTGCTTGATCTCATTTAGTATTTCACGTACCGCGAAATACTGCTGATAACGGGCAATTTTCTTAATGTTGTTATCAAATAAAGTAAAATACTGAATCATATCAAGCACACGATCCAGGGAAAACAAGGCCAGAATGGACGCGTCCTGCGTTGTCATACTGCGGTCTTGTATATGCTTTTTTCTGTAGTGAGCAAGCAGAT
>JBEQCC010000211.1:0-5064 GCA_041639455.1 Pelosinus sp.
ATTTATATAGCTCAGAAGAGAAAGATTTCAGTTGGTGATAAGATGGCCGGCCGTCATGGTAACAAGGGTGTAGTTTCAAGAGTACTTCCTGTTGAAGATATGCCATTCCTTCCAAATGGACGTCCTCTGGATATCGTGCTGAACCCTCTGGGCGTACCTTCCCGTATGAACATCGGACAGGTATTGGAAACCCATCTAGGAATGGCTGCTGCTGCTTTTGGTATGCAAATTAAAACCAATACTCCTGGTGTTGCCGAACGTTTGAAAGAAGTTGGCTATGATTCTGATAAACATGGTCTTCCTAAACCGGGGATTGCTGGGATTAACTTAGCAACTCCAGTATTTGATGGGGCTCATGAAGAAGAGGTCTTTAAAACATTGAAAGCAGCTGGATTGCCGGAAGATGGTAAAACTGTCTTATATGATGGACGTACAGGGGAAGCTTTTGATAACCGCGTTACCGTAGGTTGGGTATACATGTTGAAATTGGCCCATTTGGTTGATGACAAAATTCATGCACGATCTACGGGTCCTTACTCTTTGGTGACGCAACAGCCTCTTGGTGGTAAAGCACAATTCGGTGGTCAGCGTTTTGGAGAAATGGAAGTTTGGGCATTAGAAGCATATGGTGCTGCTTATACCTTACAGGAACTCTTAACGGTAAAATCCGATGATGTAGTAGGGCGTGTAAAAACCTATGAAGCGATTGTAAAAGGTGAGAACATTCCTGAACCTGGAGTGCCTGAATCCTTTAAGGTTTTAATTAAAGAACTGCAAAGTATTGGGCTTGATGTTAAAATTTTAAATGAAGATGCACAAGAAATTATGATTGATGATACTGATGAAGATATTAATCAAGTGGCTAAAGAACTTGAGCTTAATATCGGTGTTCCAGTGAATACTGCACCTGAAACTCATACTCGCACTGCTGGTGAGATTGAGCCAGACCTGGTGGATGATTTTGATAATCCTGATGAAATGGAACCATTAGAGGAAGAATTAGATATTATAGCGGAAATCGGCGAGATGGATGAAGATATAGCAGATGAAATTGAAATACCTGGACGAAAATCCGTCAAGAAGGTAAAAAGTAAAGATAAGAAACCAACACAGCGTGACTTCTTGGAAGAGTTAGACGACGAGGAAATTGAGTAATAGGGTAAGGGAGTGATAACCCTTTGTTAGATGTAAACAATTTTGATTCTATGAGAATTGGATTGGCTTCTCCGGAGCAAATCCGCAAATGGTCATTTGGTGAGGTAAAAAAACCGGAGACAATCAATTATCGTACTCTAAAACCTGAGCGTGATGGTTTATTTTGTGAAAAAATATTTGGACCAACTCGCGACTGGGAGTGTCATTGTGGTAAGTACAAGCGAATTCGCTACAAAGGGATTGTTTGTGACCGTTGTGGCGTGGAAGTAACTCGCTCCAAAGTACGTCGAGATCGGATGGGGCATATTCAACTAGCTGCACCTGTATCTCATATTTGGTATTTCAAAGGTATTCCAAGTCGTATGGGGCTGATATTAGATATATCACCTCGTTCCTTGGAAAAAGTATTATACTTTGCTTCCTATATCGTACTGGATCCTGGTGAAACACCTTTGATGAAACGACAATTATTGACGGAGAATGAGTATCGGGATTATCGTGATAAATATGGGAGTTCTTTTAAAGTCGGCATGGGTGCAGAAGCTGTCAAAAAACTGCTGGAAGAGCTTGATTTAGAAAAAATATCTAAAGAACTAAAACAAGAGCTGAAGGAAGTCAGCGGCCAGCGTAAAATTAGAGCGATCCGCCGCTTGGAAGTAACAGAAGCCTTCCGTAAATCCGGTAATCGTCCTGATTGGATGATTATGGATGTTATACCAGTTATTCCGCCTGAACTCAGACCAATGGTACAACTTGATGGTGGCCGTTTTGCTACTTCTGATTTAAATGATTTGTATCGCAGGGTCATTAACCGTAATAATCGTTTGAAGCGATTGTTAGATCTTGGTGCTCCCGATATTATCGTGCGTAATGAAAAACGTATGCTGCAGGAAGCTGTAGATGCTCTGATTGACAATGGTCGTCGTGGACGCCCGGTAACTGGTCCTGGTAACCGTCCTCTTAAATCATTAAGTGATATGCTCAAAGGTAAACAGGGTCGTTTCCGTCAGAATCTCTTAGGTAAGCGTGTTGATTACTCTGGACGTTCAGTTATCGTTGTTGGACCTGAATTGAAATTGCATCAGTGCGGTTTGCCAAAAGAAATGGCATTAGAACTGTTTAAACCTTTTGTTATGAAAAAACTAGTGAATGCTGGTCATGCCCATAACATTAAGAGTGCCAAACGTATGGTGGAACGAGTACGCCCGGAAGTTTGGGATGTATTGGAAGAAGTAATTAAAGAGCATCCAGTGCTTTTGAATCGTGCTCCTACCTTGCATCGATTAGGGATTCAGGCATTTGAGCCAGTGTTGTCAGAAGGTCGTGCTATAAAACTTCATCCGCTAGTATGTACAGCATATAACGCGGATTTTGATGGTGACCAAATGGCGGTTCATGTACCGCTTTCTGCGGAAGCACAATCAGAAGCACGTATGCTAATGTTAGCTGCTCATAATATCCTATCAACCAAAGATGGAAAACCGGTGGTAACGCCTACTCAAGATATGGTTTTAGGAGCATATTACCTCACTATGGAGAAAAAAGGCGATATCGGCGAAGGTAAGGTTATGTGTGATATTAATGAAGCGCTGCTTGCTTATCATCACAAAGAATTGTCCCTTCACGCTTTAATTAAAATACGTTTTCCAAAGTATGGTATGGTAACTACAACTATGGGGCGTTTGATTTTCAACGAAAGCTTACCTGAAGAAATCCGCTATTTTTTCAAAAAAGATGGCGAATGGCACTTAGGTATTATGATGGATAAAAAAGAACTCGGTAAATTAGTAGCTGAGACATATCGCCAATTTGGTAATTCCAAAACGGCTAAAGTAATTGATAATGTTAAGAGACTAGGTTATGCTTTTGCTTGTCGTGCAGGTATGACAGTAGCCATTGCTGATATTAATATACCGCCTGAAAAGAAGGAAATCCTAGGGACGACTGAGACTCGAGTTGATACCGTTGATAAACAATATCGCCGTGGCTTGATTACAGAAGATGAGCGATATAAGAAAACCATTGAGTTGTGGACAAAAGCAACAGATGATGTTACTTTGGCCATGATGAATAATTTGGATAGTTACAATCCGATTTATATGATGGCTAACTCTGGTGCTCGTGGTAACATCCAGCAGATTCGTCAGTTGGCAGGTATGCGTGGGCTCATGGCTGATCCATCAGGCCGGATTATTGACCGTCCGATTAAAGCAAACTTCCGTGAGGGTTTGACGGTTCTCGAGTATTTTATTTCTACTCATGGCGCTCGTAAAGGTTTGGCTGATACTGCACTTAGAACCGCGGATTCTGGATATTTGACACGCCGTTTGGTTGACGTATCCCAAGATGTTATTGTTCGCGAAGAAGATTGTGATGTTGTGGGAATTAATTTGGTTCGTGAAAGAGCCCGATTAGCAAAATCCAGTGCTGGTGCCATTGAAGTATTACGGGATACTCTGTTAGGCAGAATTCTTGCAGAAGATGTTTTAGATCCCAAGACAGCGGATATACTGATTTCTCGTACCACTGTGCTGGACGATGAAAACTTGCGTGTTATTGGTGAGCATGGCGTGCCAGAAATTATCCTACGCGGCTTATCAACAACAACGGAAGAAGATATTAATGCTGCAGCTTCCAATGAAGCCATTGTCTTAGGTGCACCAGAAGAAAAAATGCGCGAGCTGCTTAAAAATGCAATGATTCGCGAAATGTTAGGCAAAAACACTACCAATGCTATCACAGATAGTCATGGGCAGGAAATTGTTGCTGCAGAGACACCGCTTACAGAAGAGGCGATTGAAGCTGTCTTAGTAAGTGATGTACGAGAAGTAAAAGTTCGCAACAACAATATTAAAGGTATTGAAGTGGAAGCCATTACCGAAGGCTCAGGTGTAATTGAAACGCTGAAAGATCGTATTGTGGGACGCTTTATAGCAGAAGATATTGTAGATCCTAAAACTGGTGAGTTAATTGTGAAAATCAATGATACCATTGATGAATCATTAGCAGACCGTATTGTTGCCGTACGTGAGAAAGTGTCGATTCGTTCTGTACTTACATGTAAGTCACAATATGGTGTATGTATTAAATGTTACGGCCGGAATCTAGCATCCGGTCATGCTGTAGATGTAGGGGAAGCTGTAGGTATCATTGCAGCTCAATCCATCGGAGAACCTGGGACACAGCTTACTATGCGTACTTTCCATACGGGCGGTGTTGCCGGCGATGATATTACACAAGGTTTGCCGAGGGTTGAAGAGCTGTTTGAAGCTCGTAAGCCAAAACGTCAAGCCATTATTACAGAAATCGATGGTGTAGCTACTGTTGATACAAAAGAAGTAAAGGGTATGCGTAAGATTACAGTAGTACCTGCCATGGGAGAAGAACGTATTTATCCTATCCCTTACGGTGCGCGTATTATTGTTCGTGATGGGCAGCAGATTATTGCCGGTGACCGTCTAACGGAAGGTTCTGTAAATCCGCATGATATTTTACGTGTATGCGGTATTCAAGCTACGCAACGATATTTAGTATATGAAGTGCAAAAAGTATACAAATCTCAGGGTGTTGAAATTAATGATAAACACATCGAAGTAATTGTAAGGCAGATGCTCCATAAAGTGAAAACGGAGGAATCTGGTGATACTGAACTTTTACCGGGTGAATATATTGATACGAATACCTTTGAAGAAGAAAATGCCAAGGCAATTGAAGCAGGCGGTGAGCCATCTGTGGCACTGGTGATCGATGGTTGGGCTGGCGATGCCGCGACCGAAGAAGAGCGGGCGGAAGCAGATCGTCCGCAACAGCTTGATGAGCACCAGAGTCGCGCCGAAGCTTGTGCGCGACAGATCGCCCAGCGTCTTGGTATCGAGAAGACGCGCACCGATCTTCTCGCCTTGGCCGCTC
>JBEQCC010000211.1:5074-5524 GCA_041639455.1 Pelosinus sp.
ACAAAAGCATCATTGGCGACAGATTCCTTCTTATCCGCGGCATCCTTCCAGGAGACAACTCGTGTACTTACCGAGGCTGCGATTAAAGGTAAAATTGATCCGTTGCTTGGTCTTAAAGAAAATGTTATTATCGGTAAGCTCATACCAGCAGGTACTGGTATGAGTCGTTATCGAAACATTAAGCTCACTCATCCAAGAAGTGTAGAAGTAGAATAGTGTAATGAAAAGAGGAACTTGATTCAGTATCAAGTTCCTCTTTTTTTACGTAGGTGAGAAAATATAAATAAAACCCTTTATGTCCTTTGTTTTTTTGTGCTTCAATTCGTTTTATATGTTTTTGTAGAAGCAATTCGGGAAAGAATGATTGAACCGCAGAGCCACAGAGTACGCTGAGGGGTATTCTCTACTCTATTCATAATTCTTTCTCTGTGTTCTCAGATCGGAAGAGCA
>JBEQCC010000212.1:0-5519 GCA_041639455.1 Pelosinus sp.
AAGCCAAATCCAGTAGAGATATGTCTGCCAATCCCTTGAATTTTTCCCGTAATACAGCCTACGCAGTGTTTTGGAGTGTCATTAACGCAAATTTTACCTGGATATAACATATACATCTTTCGATATTCACCTTCGGTAACATTAGGCATCACTACATTAGCACCGCTTTGAAGGGCAATAATACGTCCATTCTTGTCTAATGTTTCCATAGCGGTAGTAGCCGGAATATTAGCATCAGGCAGTAACAGTCTAGTAATTGCCATCACTTTTATACTTGTGTTAAAAGTGCCCCCTCTCTTTTGTGCCAGCGGTGTATCAGGATTGGGAATAAAAGGTCCTAACCCGATCATATCAGCATCTAAAGATTTAAAAAACAAAATATCATCTGCTAAGCATTCCATTGTTTGATTCGGAAGTCCTACTAAGCAGCCTGTCCCCAGCTCATATCCAAGATCTTTTAAATCTCGTAAACATCGTAATCGATTTTCAAAACTCATGCCTGGATGCAATTCTTTATAAATCTTTGGATTCGTTGTTTCGATTCTAAGTAAATATCGGTCTGCGCCGGCTTCTTTATAGATTTGATATTCATCTCTGGTTTTTTCGCCAAGGCTTAGAGTAATGGCTAATCCTAATGCCTTTATACTCTTAATGATGTATTGCATATCAGCCACAGTATAAGACTGATTTTCACCAGATTGTAGTACAACCGTCTTATAATTATAGCTCTTGGCCTTATCGGCAAGATCAATAACCGTATCTGGGGTCAAATTGTACCGCTTCACCTTAGTATTTTCTTTTCTTAAGCCACAATAAAAGCAATTCTGTTGACAAACATTTGAGAATTCAATTAAACCACGCAAGTGCACTTGATCTCCCACATATTGGTTACGCACTCTATCAGCGGCTAGAAACAATTGTTGATCATATTCATCACATCGCAACAAATCCACAATCTCTTCTTTCGTTAAAGAATGGATAGTCTCAGCCTTATTGATTATATCTACTATTTTTGCCACGCTTCTATCCTCCTTACTGTAAAGTTAACATTTATTCTTCATTTCCCCTGGCAATCCCTTTCTCATTATAATATAGTAGATATTCATTCGACATAATGCTATTTAATTATATAAATTGCTGATGTATGAACCAATTACTACTAACTATAGAATATTCTACTAATAAATGCCTCTATCTAAAGATATAGATTTCGATAAATTTACAACTTTATTCAACAAAAAAAATAAAAATATGTATCTATTTGCCTATGTAATACATAAAAAACTCGCCTATGGATTGTTAGACTACCAAGAATGATAGATTTATTATATTTTCCAGGAAATAAAATGTAAAGAAATCTTTGTTTCGTCTTTATCTCAATTGACAATAATATTTTAGACTGTTAGAATAAATTCACACATTAAGATAACATAAAAAGGCGCAAAGGACAGCGGCATTCATACTGTCAAGATCTTTTCATATATTAATATAGGAGGCTATATGGAATTATTAAAAAAACGGATTCAATCTGACGGACTGGTCCTAAATGATTCATTACTCAAAGTTGATTCTTTCCTAAACCAACAAATTGATCCTGATCTTATGCTAAAAATAGGTGAAGAATTTGCTCATCGCTTCCAAGGAGAACAAATTACTAAAATATTAACGATTGAATCCTCTGGAATTGCAGTATCTGTGATGGCAGGTTTAGCGCTTAAGATACCAGTGGTTTTTGCCAGAAAGAAAAAATCGGTTACGATCACTGAAGATGTGTATTATACAAAAGTTTATTCCTTTACGAAACAAGAGAGCAATGATATTATTGTTTCAAAACAATTCCTACAAAAAGACGATCAT
The DNA here is from genome assembly GCA_041639455.1 of Pelosinus sp. Taxonomy (GTDB): domain Bacteria; phylum Bacillota; class Negativicutes; order DSM-13327; family DSM-13327; genus Pelosinus. The sequence goes on from JBEQCC010000212.1 coordinate 1,858, forward strand.
GTGCTAATTATTGATGACTTTTTGGCTAATGGAGAGGCGGCTGCTGGTTTGGCTGAGATTGTCCATCAAGCCAATGCAACGGTTACTGGAATCGGAATTGTAATCGAAAAGTCCTTTCAACCTGGTGCAAAAAAATTAATGGATGCTGGCTACCGAGTGGAATCCTTAGCCCGCATCGCCTCTTTTTCCAACGGACAGGTAATTTTTCTATAACTATTTATTCTATCTATTCACATATTCACTAAAATAAAGTAGTCCATGAGTCTTGTATATCAGACGCATGGACTACCTTATTTTATCCTTCACCCTTCTAAAAAAATAACCCCATATCCGCCTTTCGGATAAGAAAAATCAATATTATCACAAATTAAACGACATCCCCCACATTCTACACACTGTTTATACAAAACCATAAGAGGCTGTTTGGCTTCTGTACTTTCTCTAAATACACCTGACGGACAAAAGGTTAAGCATTGCTTCGCCTTACATTTCTGGCAAATGGACTCATCTAGAATCAGCACATGCTGCCACTCTTCATCGGGCTGAAAACAAACCACTGCTAACTGCTCATCGAATTGATTCATCCTCGAATCACCTTTATCACTTTCCAAATGTCACTCGCCATTTTCAGCAAAGGCTGCATGCTGGTTATTTTCTTAAAGATAAATATGCGTTTTGCCTTTTTGGGCATCGTATATACTTTGGAAATCTGAAATGCAGTTTCATTTGCTATTTTACTATACAAATCAAATAAATACGGAAGATCCTGCTGTAATTTGGCAATTTTTGCATTGGCTTTCAGATCCTGCATAACAAAACTCTCATCTAGCAACGTACGGTACAAGAATAGTTTTTTTGCTGAGAAATCTCTCTTTTTTTTACTCTCATAAGCCGCTTGGGCAGCAAAAAATCCTGACCACATTGCCAAATTGATACCATGAGTGCCGTTCACAAGGGAAGCTGCATCACCAATGATCATTAAGCCTGGATGGACAATTTCAGGAATGGCATAATAACCGCCCTCAGGAATTACGGATGCACCATATTCTACTACTGTCCCCCCCACTAGAAGAGGCTGAATAAAAGGGTGATTCTTGATACGGCTTAAAAGCTCATAAGGACGAATACCGGAAATGGAAAAATCAGAACTCGTCATTCCCACATTAATATTAATGCTATCTTGAAAGGTATGTATAGAACTTGTGCCATTAAAGCCAGCAGTAGGGTACCCCATTAAACCAATTACACTGCCATAACCATAGGCTAACTGAAATCGTTCTTCAATGATGTTGGCAGGCAAAAAAATGGTTTCTTTCACATAAAGAGATATATTTTGAGGTGATACTCTAGGGACTAGGTTTGATTTTTCGGCAACCATAGAATTGGCACCGTCAGCTAAAACAATAATATCTGCAAAAAACTGTTTTTTTTGCGGTGGTGATATTTGCACTCCAATTGCTTGGCTGCCATCAAAGAGCACTTCTGAAACCTTATAATTGCATTGAAAGGTTACACCGGCAGACATTGCTTTATCCACAAGCCATTGATAAAAAACTCTGCGTTTTACTGTAAAACGGTTATAGGGGGCCGCTGTAAATTTCAAACTTTGAAAAGAAGTGGATAATAAAGAATCCTCTGTCATAATCCAATATGCTTGCTGCATTACAATGCGTTCACAATGGCATTCATCCCAAAAATTTGGAAACAGCTTGTGAGTATGTTCTGCAATTAAAGAGGTTCCACCACAAACTTTTGCACCAGGAAATGGACCACGTTCGAGAAGCAGCACATCAAGACCTTGCTTCGCCATGAAGTAGGCAGCACTAGCACCTGCTGGTCCCGCCCCTACTACGATAACGTCATATTTTTTCACATTGCCAGTATCAATTTCAATATTGCTTTTCTTTTCGCTTCCTACTATTTTTTTAGCTTGATACCAGTGCTTTAACATGCAATCACCCTGCTATAGTATCTCGCATCCTTATTGTTACTATTCTTGAATAGCAAAGGAACAGCTTATCTAAAGTTGCATAGCAAAGAAAAATACATAGTACTTTCTTCTCGAATAAATTACCATAGATATGGTAAAACTAATCAAATAGTACACAAAAAAGGAATGACTCGTAAATGCTTTCAAGGCGTGAATTTATTCAACTGTGTATGTCAGCGACTATCGGAATGAGCCTTACAGAGTACCTAATTCCTGTAATGCAGAGCGCCTTTGCACAAAATAAAATTGCAAAAGCGCCTGTCATTTGGTTAGAACTTGGTTCTTGTACCGGGGAGTCCGTATCCTTGCAAAATGCTATTAATCCGTCTCTTGAGCAATTGCTGTCAGAATCATTAGATATACGCTACCATTGGCTGGTAAATGTCGCTAGCGGTGATGTGGCTACTCAAGCACTAGAAGATACACTGAAAGAAGAAGCCGGTAATTTTTGGCTTATTGTCGAAGGCTCCGTAATGACAGCTGATAATGGTCGCTATAATGAAATTTTCATGCGAAATGGTCAAATGGTGACCGGTTTAGATGCCGTAAAAGAGATTGCCGCCAAAGCTAAATATGTGATAGCGGTAGGAGACTGTGCTGCTTTTGGCGGCCCTGCAGCAACCTATCCCAATCCCGGAGGTGCCAAAGGAGTATGGGAAGTAGTAAACAAACAAGTCATTAATGTGCCTGGATGTCCCAGCCATCCAGACTGGATGAGTGGGACCTTTACTCATCTGCTGCTCTATGGCCTCCCGCAATTAGATAGTTATAATCGTCCGCTCCTTTTTTTTGGTAAAACCATTCATGACTTATGTCAACGGCGTCAACAATTTGAAGATGGCATCTTTGCTGATTTCCCTGGAGATATAGGATGTTTGTACCGAGTAGGCTGTAAAGGTCCAGTCACTCATGCCGATTGCCCATTGCGTCAATGGAATCATTCCGTGAACTGGCCAGTAAAAGCTGGCGCTCCATGCATTGGTTGTGCCAGCCCCCATTTTCCCGATGGCATGATGCCGTTCTACAACCATTTACCAGATATTCCGACTTTTATTGGCACTTTGAATATCAAAAAAATTAGCGCTGGGCTGGTAGCATTCGGTATTGGAGGCATTGGTACTCACTTTGCTTTCGGAGTACTAAAAAAACGGATTCATAAACATTACGTAAAAGGAACAAAGCCCCTCGAGGTTATGCCACCTGAAACATTAGAACAAGCTAAGCAGGAATTAAATGAATTAATAAAACAAAAAAATGCCTTGCTTTCTATCACGAAAAAATCAGATGTCAAGCAAGCCTTTCGCCATCGCAAATGGTGGCGACGTAAATTATCTGAATTTTTAAATCCCAAAGACAAAGATGGAGAATAACAACTATGACAAAGAAAACAATATTCCCTGTATCAAGAGTACATGAACCCCTCCGAGTAGATGTAGAAATACAAAATGGTCAAGTAGTGGATGCAACGGTAGGTGCTACTTTGTTTCGGGGCTTTGAAAATATGATGATAGGAAGAGATCCTCGCGATGCGGCACTACTCACCCAGCGCATTTGTGGAATTTGTTCGAGTGCTCACGCAATCGCTGCTGCTCTTGCTTTGCAGCAAGCTTTTAACTTACAGCCTACACCAAACGGGCAGCACCTTATGAACTTAATCTTTGCTGCAGATATT
>JBEQCC010000213.1:0-5511 GCA_041639455.1 Pelosinus sp.
GTTAAAACTTTTTGAAATAAGAACCATTATTCCTGCGAAGTTTTGCCTCGTCTGGCACAAAAATTACTCGTCATCGACCATTCCGCTAGTTTTCAGACACACCCTAGAAACACTAGAAAAAATAAGATTGATTTTAAATTTTTTACCAATTATTCTTCACAAAATGCAAAGTTCTATATCAATAAAATTCATCATATGGGCATTATCCGTCATCTGCAATAGGCAATACCAGAAAGAAAGTATTTCTCTTGGGAAATGAAGATTTAACAGGTGACTTTCAAAATTCCAATATTCAAGTTTATTTTTTACAATGAGAAAAGCACCCTGAAGGGTGCTTTTCTTACAAACTTTAATATTTTTTATTCCTCCTCTGCAACATCAGCGTGATCAATACAACCACCACTAGGACCAATGGCGATAATTTCATCTACATTGATTCTAATAATGTCACCTTCTCGAAATAATTCGGGATATATGGTGTGTATTGTGGCGTTATCTCTTATTATTGCAGGTTCGCAAGATAATGACAGTACAATAAATTCGCGGTCGTCTTCTAATTTGCCTTTCACTTCCACCTTTGCCCATTCCTGCTTGCAATAACGATCTTCAGCTCTCTTTATCTGTCCCTGAAATATAATACGGTCATCTGTTACTATCCTTACTGATCCGACAAAGTCGACAACATCTTCTTTCTGGAAATTCATATATTTTCCTCCTTTTACATATATTTTGCTTTTCCCTTATGTATATTACGCAATTCTAATATGTAACGTGTATAAATTCAGATGAATCTTTCTAATTTAAATAATCAATATGCAAACAATAGTAGAAACGATATAGAAAAAGCGATTCTGAAAGCAGAAGTGACGGTTAGTAATCACAAAAAGATGAGGGGAGGTAAAATGTTAGGTACGATGTGTATAGTCTTGACTGGATAAAAGAATTGATATATACTTTTCAATATACTATACCGGGGTATGGCATTATAACCAAAAGGAGGTGGATAAAAATGGCTCAAACAAGTGAAATCGTAATAAAAATTGAGGGTATGTCTTGCGGACATTGTAAGGCAGCCGTCGAGAAGGCTCTTGAAGAGGTTGCAGGAGTTACGAGCGCTGTTGTTAATTTAGAGAAATAAGAAGCGGTAGTGACCGGCTCTGCAGAGCTTACCGCCCTTCATGAAGCGATAGAAGAAGTAGGTTTTGATGTAGTTGCGTAATCTGATTCATAACCTAGAGGAAAATACCCTATAAAGTAGACAAGGAAATGTCTACTTTATAGGGTATTTCTTTTCTGCAAAATTTACATATGTAAAAGAAAAGATAGGAGTAATCATATATGCATAGAATTGGCATTGTGGCCCCGACCGTACTGTGTAGCGGATTTTGGAGGTAACTGCAGATTATAGTCAAGAAGTCAAGTAGACATAGAGTAGTTACTACGTGCTACGGGTATACCATGGCGTGATGTTTTTATTAAATATTACACCCGCCAATATGAGCCGGAAGATATTATTCAGTTTCATCTTGAATTGTGGCGGGCGAGTAAGATTGATGGAGTCATTATGGCTTTGCGCAGTGTTATGAGTGCATTGCAAAAAGAAGACGTTCCAGTCTATCATTTATGTTAAGTGAGCAAGAAGTTTCCGTTTTTTATCAATAAATAGCGGCTTTTACATGTTCAAGCTGAAGTAAAGCTTTCTTTTTATCAATGCCTCCCGCATAGCCGGTTAAGCTCCCGTTGGATCCTATAACTCTGTGGCAGGGAATGAGTATGGAAATAGGATTATGCCCAACAGCGCCCCCTACAGCTTGCGCAGACATAGAAGGTAGTTCCCGTATGATGGCAAGCTTCTTGGCAATTTCACCGTAGGTAGTAACTTGACCGGATGGGATTTTTAAAAGGATCTCCCAAACCGCTTTTTGAAAAGGAGTTCCTTGAGGTTCAATTTTAAGGTTGAGCATGGGGGTTTTACCTGAAAAATACTCCCCTAGCCAAAGTCGCAGTGTCTCAAAAACAGCATAGTTGAACTCATCAGTCCATGTATCTGTCTTGGATGGATAGTACTTTTGTCCAATAAACCATAAACCGGTGAGCGCTCCGTTTTCAGCAGATGCTGTCATCGCGCCTAATGCAGTATGAATTGTGCAAGTATAAATCATAATAGCAGCTCCTTACCTTTGAAGTGGGTAGTTGACCTGTCGGGATTGATGCAGTTTGTTCTGGTCAAAACATAAATAAATTATAGATTGCTGTTATTTCTATTTCAAGTAGTACTTATTTTGACTTGATGGCAAGTTTCAGGTTAGTATAAGGGTAATAGAAAAAACTGCACGCTATTTGTTGAAAAATTTTTGATTTTGAGTTAATTACTGGAGTTAAAAGTGAGGTAGTCAATTGTGGAGGCAAGGATTTTATTTGTAGCACCATTTGCGAGTTTAGCTGAGTTGGCAGAGGAAGTGGTAGCTGAGCGGTTTGCTGAATCATCCCATCGCATTAAGGTAGTCAAGGGAGATTTGCAAGAATGCATTGCAATCGTTAAGCAGGCAGTGGAAGATGGTGTTGAAGTGATTATCAGCCGTGGCGGTACGGCTGATTTGATTAAAAAAAATGTAAAGATACCTACTGTGCACATCCAAGTTACTGTAATGGATGTGCTGCGTGCATTAAGGCAAAGTACTGAGTATCCTGAGAAAATCGGTATTGCAGGGTTTGAAAATGTAATTTATGGCTGTGAGGATTTAGCAACGCTGCTGGGCATTACTTTTGTGGAAATTGCTTTGAAAAATGAAAAGGAGGCTCCAAAAAAAATTGCTGCTGCAGTAGAAAACGGCGTAGATCTCATCGTTGGCGATGCAATATCAACGAAATTAGCGGCACGTATTGGGGTGCAGGGGGCATTGATTCAGTCTGGCAAAGAAGCGATTTATAAAGCCATCAATGAAGCTGCATTAATTGCACATATCCGGCGTGAAGAACAAGAGAAAGCAGAGTTATTAGGCACTGTGATTGATACATCAGCAGAAGGTATTATTGCAACGGATATCAATGATCGAATTACGATTTTTAATCCCATGGCGGAAAAAATTTTCCAAGTATCCCATTTGGAGGCTATCGGCAATCAACTGCAAACCGTCATTCCCCAATTGTCGCTGGCAGGAAATGATGATTCCAGCGAGAAAACGGCTGATGTACAACACATTGGTGATAAGACATTGACGGTTAAATATAATCAAATCAAGGTGAAAGATGAAATCATTGGCAGCATTTATAACTTCCAAAATGTATCACAATTGCAGCAGCTAGAGCAGAATGTCCGCAAAAAACTACATGCCAAAGGTTTGGTGGCTCGAATAAAAATGGCTGATATTATTGGATTATCATCAGCTTGTAATGCATTAAAAGGCAAGGCCACGAAATATGCATTGACGCAATCAACCATTTTAATTACCGGGGAGTCTGGTACAGGCAAGGAAATGCTGGTGCAAAGTATCCATAATGTGAGTACCCGAGCTGAGGGGCCTTTTGTGGTTGTAAATTGTGCAGCATTGCCGGAGAATTTATTGGAAAGTGAATTGTTTGGTTACGCGGAAGGGGCCTTTACCGGAGCTAAAAAAGGTGGCCGGCAAGGATTATTTGAATTGGCTCATGGCGGAACCCTTTTCTTAGATGAAATTGGTGAAATGCCACTATCTCTCCAATCAAGATTATTGCGTGTATTGCAGGAAAAAGCAGTTATGCATTTAGGGGGCGATACCGTTATTCCGGTAGATGTACGTATTGTTGCTGCAACCAATCAAAATTTAGCAAAATTAATCGAAGAAAAGAATTTTCGGCAAGATCTTTATTACCGGCTTAATATACTGCGTATTCATATGCCGACGTTGCGTGAAAGAATAGAAGATATACCCCTGCTTGCAAAAGAAATGATCAAAAAAATGAAACATATCAATGGGAAAATTGTGGGGATTCATTTGGAAGCCAGGGAGTATTTAAAGCAGCGCAGCTGGCCGGGAAATATTAGACAACTGGCAAATACGATAGAGCGAGCTATGCTCTTAAGCAGCGGACCAATTATTAGCAAACAGGATATGATCGAAGCCTATGATGAAGAAGGCGAATCAATAGGAGAAAGAAGCCGCGAAAAAGGTGAAATGAAAGATAGTTTGGCTATGATGGAACATGAGATATTACTGCGTGTACTGAGGGAAGAAGAATATAATTATAACCGGGCGGCAGCCAGGCTTGGGATTCATCGAACTACCTTATGGCGAAAGTTAAATGCCAAAGCAGCAAAAAAATAATACGTGCATATTGCACTAAATGCGTTGCAAAAATGCAACGCATTTTTTGCGTTTGCAAAAATAAATCCAGTATTATCAAGGAAAATCATGTTGGCACGAAGTTTGCAATACATAACAGCGAGGTGCAGTAAAGAGAAGGTGATAAAGATGATAAAACTAGCGGTTATTGCAGATGACATAACGGGTGCGAATGATACAGCAGTGCAATTTTCTAAACGTGATATAAGCAGTTGCGTGAGAATTGATTTTGATCGAGAAAAAATACTGAAAGAAACTGCTGATGTGATTGTTATAGATACTGATAGTAGAGACATTGCACCATCGGCGGCTTATGACCGGGTAAAATCAGTTTGTGAAATTTTACAGGATAGTGGTATAAAAAGTATTTATAAAAAAGTTGATTCCACCCTAAGGGGAAATTTAGGGGCTGAAATAGAAGCGACGGCAACGGTCTTTCAGCCAGAGATCGTTGTGATTGCTCCTGCGTTTCCCAGTAATAAACGGGTAACAGTAGGCGGATATCATTTGTTAGACCAGATTCCAATCGAATTAACTGAATTTGCTCATGCGCCGAAGAGTCCGGTAGATGAATCGCGGATTGTGGAATTATTGCATAAGCAAACAGATAGCAAGATTGGCTTAATTTCACTCCATGTTGTCATGAAAGGATTAGAAGCAGTAAAACAAGCCATTAAGCAATGTCTGGAATGTGGTGAAAAATGGATCGTTTTTGATGCAGTATTGGATGAACATTTAGAACGTATTGTCAAAGCAACACAAGGCTATCATAAGGTTTTGTGGGTGGGGTCGGCAGGCTTGGCAGAACAGTTGCCAGATTTTTATCAATGGTCTGCAGAGCAAAAAATCATAGGAATCGCAGCAAAAGGACCTGTGCTGGTGATTGCCGGCAGTGTGAGTAAGGTCACCCAAGCACAGATCAGTACAGCGCTGAATTTACCGAATATTGAACTAGTAAAAATGAATGTAGCCAATCTTATCCATAATAAAGAACTAGAAATAAGGCGATGTACAATACAAGCAAAAAAACAATTGGGTCAGGGAAAAGACATGGTAATTGCCAGCGCCGTTGATGACGGTGATGTTTTTGCCGCAGTAGCAGCGGGAAAAAATTGTGGACTTAGCAGCACCGAAGTGAGTGAACAAACGGCTGTTGCTGTAGGTGAGATTGCCATACAGTTAACTGATT
>JBEQCC010000214.1:0-5030 GCA_041639455.1 Pelosinus sp.
AGCCTGATCGCTGATTCCAGTGGCAATGCCGGCATTGCTGGCGATTTCTTGAATCGCTGTTGTTATATTTCCAACGGTTGCTGCTGCAGAATTAATGTTTCGTCCTTGTGCTTCCGTACCCGTGGCTACTTCCATAATGGAGACAGCTACTTGCGTAGATGCCTGAGCTGATTGTTCCGCACTTGCTGTTAATTCTTCTGATGAAGCGGCAAGTTGTTCTGCAGAGACAGATACTTGGGATATGACAGTTCGCAAATTCGTACGCATTTTATTAAAAGCATCGGCAAGTTGTCCAATTTCATCTTCCGATTGGTAGGTTATTGTATCGGCGGCTAAGTTTCCAGCTGCGATTTGGCTGGCGACTTCAGCAACTTTATGTACGGGGCGCGAAATATTACGGGAAATGAAAAATGCAATGATGCCCGATACGATAATGACAATGATATTGATAACAATTAAAAAGAGCTGGGAAGATTTAGCATCTTTCGCGTATTGTTCTTGCTCTTGTGTGACATAGGATCTTGTCTGGAGGGTTAATTTTTCTGCTGCAGTCATTGTTGCTTTATAAGGATTTCCTGCTTCAGCCATATAATAAGCAACTTCATCCAGCTTGCCGGCTTGTTTGGCAGCCATAGACAATTCAGCAATTCTTTCATATTCTTCCTTTGCTTGCTTTATAGAAGTAATGTATTCTTTTTCTACTCCTGTATTAAGACTTTTTTCTAACCATTTCAAGCGGTCATTTGATTTCGTTTTATAGTCATTGTAGACTGGAATATCATTTGGATCACCAACAAAGTTGAAGCGGCGCATGGTCACGGCCTCGTTGGCAATATCAGCGGCTGTACCTTGGACCATTTCCATTTTTTCGATATTTAGTTTGCTAAATGTGTAATAATTTGCAGTTATTTCACCTATTTTCCAAATGGTAAAACTGCTCATCAGAATAACAAGAGCTAGAACAAGGGAAAAACCTCCGCCTATTTTTTTGCCTACAGTCCATTTCATAAAATATCCTCCTTTAATGTAGTGCTAAGTAATTGCTGTAGTTTACTATTTCAAAGAATAGTTTGATTTTCTTGAATCAATAAAAAACAAAAAACTACCAGGTATCATCATGTCATTTGCAGATGGAACCTAGCAGTCACTTTAGACTTAGCTAATGGATGATTGCTGTTAATAGATTCTTACATGATTATATTCTATATCTTACAAAGATAAAATATATTTGTCAATAATTATTAGCAATTAATAAAAGTTTTAAAATGGATAAATATAGGATCAATAAAGAGAATGCAGATCGTTCGATTATTGAAAATCAAGGAAGTCATGCTCTCGCAGCCAGGAACGGGTACAGGCAATAAACTTCTTTCCAGCAGGAGATAGATTTTTCATAGAAAGGGAGGCTAATCCTAAAATGCGGTAATCTGTTTTTTCTAATTCAATGATATGAATGTCCTCAGGTATATTAATTAAAATTAGTTCAGGAAGAATACTGATTCCTAACCCCATTTGCACCATTGCAAAAATAGTACGTTCTTCCATTAATTCATATTTGACTTGCAGTTTCACCTTGTTTTCATGTAAAAGACGCTTAATATTGTCATCACTACCCCATTGAGGCATAATAAAATGTTCACCTCTTAGTTGATTGAAAGAGATGAATTTTTGATATTGCAGAGGGTGGTCAGGTGGCAGGAGAACGACCAGTTTATCCTTTTTTAAGGGCATCACTTCAAATGGTTTAGACGTGGGCAATGAAACAAACCCAAAATCAATGGTACTGTTTGAAATCCAGTCACTCATTTCATCATAGCATCCTAAGTAGGTTTTCACTTCGATAAGAGGATACGCTTCATGAAACCGAGATAAAATTCCAGGAAGCCATTGCATGGAGACACTGGATAATGTTCCTAAACGAACAGTGCCCGTATTTAAGCTTTTAATTGAGATTACTTCTTGCTGTAAAAGTTCCTCTTGCTGTAAAATTTTCTGAATAAATATAAGAATACGCTCTCCATTGCTGGTCAGACTTACACCGGAACGATTTCTTTTAAGCAAAGAAAATCCCAGTTCGGATTCAAGAGTAGAGATCGCATAGCTTACACCTGATTGTGTCAGATGAAGTTTTTCAGCGGCTTTGGTCAAGCTGCCAAGTTCAACAATTGTGTTGAAAATCTCATATTTTGAAATAGTCAATTGAACCACTTCCTATAATTATTCGATACACAGCATTGTACTTTAAGCGGGGTAATATCCACTTAAATATACTATACGTGATACATATCTGCCAGAGAAAATTTATCCGACAGTCAATTTGATTTAATGTTCTTATATTCTGCAGGTATGAGCTTATAGTGAGGTAGTCATGAAAATAGCCTGCACTCTCAGAAAAATAAGAGCGCAGGCTATTTCGATTAGCGATGCAAAGTATCCTTTAATGTGCGGTATTCTTTAGCGATACGCACAGGTTTCGTCATAAAGCGAACAGGAATAGAACAAAGGAATGTTGTCAAATCTTTATGGATTTCTTGATTTAAACGGGAGGGCTTTGTTATAATACGCGATAGTAGCAACTGACCATAGCTCTGGTAAGACGAACTTTTGGATGATTTATCAAACCTGGTATTTTCATTTGCTAAGGCTGTATTACCAATTGGAGAGGGGGAAGAGGTGATGGTGGTTTTATGAGTCAGATTGCTTGGCAGAGGAGTTGCGGTAATCTGTTTATAAGGACCGATGGTTTTTCCACACTCTTCACAAGAGATTTGTACAATTAGTTTGTTATTATATTCAATATCATGAACAGTCTCTTGATTACAGCGCATACAGACTAAAACCGCTTTAAAAGACTCTTTGCACATAGTGGAACCCTCCTTATTTTCTGGGAAAATTTACTATTTAATATATAACGAAAGATCTTTATATAAAATATGGTTTCTAAGGTAGCAAACATATAGTAAACAATAGTTCGATATCGTAAACAATTGTTTACGACTGAATAATAAAAAAAGAAATATCAAATACAAAGATATTCTACGTTATTTTTAGTATCTCCTGTGCAGTTTCTTCATCCGTGATCAGAACATTGATAAAACCACCGTGGAGAGCTCCTAAAATAGCCTTCACTTTATATTGACCGCCGCTGCCTACACCGATGCGAATCGGAATGGACTGCAGCGTATTTAGTGGAGCAGCAATGAGGCGATCTTCCAGGAAAGAATGAATAAGCTTACCGTTTTTGTCAAAAAATTGACCTAAGATGTTGCCTACGGCGCCCAATTCATGAAGCTCTTCCATCTCAGCATTGGTAATGCCATTACTGACGATTAAAGAGGAGTCAAGGCTGACTTCTCCTAAGCCAAAGAGACTTTTGGTACAACTTTGGGCTTTGACCAAAACGCTGCTGACACCTGGGTCGCTGAGCAGTGCTCTCTTGATTTTAGCAGAGCTTACAATCGCTGGTGTATTGAGCCATATCCCTGAAGCGCGCAGCTGCGTTGCAATCAGCTTGACAATTTCTTCTGGGTTTATTTTTTCACTGCTGTTTAGTCCGCCCATTAGTTGAATCACTGTTAGGTCTAAGTCTTTTTTTAGTTGTAGAGCCTTGCCTACTTCATAAATCGAAGATCCCCAGGCTATGCCTAAAATATCCTGATCCTGCAGTGTTCGTTGCAGGTAATCGGCACAAGCTTTTCCAACGCCTTTTAGATTTTCACTTAATGTGTTGCCAGATGGAATCACAATGACCTCTTCTAACCCAAAACGAGCTTTTAAAGCATATTCCGTATCAAAGCAGGTACGAAAATGGTCTGCTATTTTTATTTCTACAATTCCAAGTTCTTTGGCTTTTGCTAAATGACGTGTGATAGTAGGTCGTGAGCAGCCTAATTTACTGGCAATATTGTCTTGAGTTAAGCCTTGGACATAGTATAGCCATGCAATTCTGGCTATCAATGTGGTTTCGTTATCGTAAATAGACATTATTCACCTCAATAAATTGACAAAAAGTGAAATCACTTTTTTCATATAGATGATACAAGGAAATCGTTACGTTAAGACTATTTGAATAACCAACCGCTTTATAGTGACTAAATTATACTATGTTCCATTTCTACTGTAAAGTAGGCTGGAAAGGATCTTAGTGTAGTAAAGAAATAAGACAGATCGATAGTAATGCGGCAAATAATGCTATTTTTATTATTGACAGAATGAAGAAATTGAATTACTATAAAATTAAGAAAAATTACAAAAGTTAAAAAGCTGAACAGATGTTTGGAACAGTTTTATTGCTGCGATTTTAAGTCAGCAATCGGTGGTGAATAATTCTTTATAAATTATATTCATCTATTTTTTTTACCATACATGAACATTCGTTCATAAATGTGAACTAATGTTCATAAATCATAATAATATTAGAACAGTAGTAAAGGAGTGGTTGATTTATAGAAGGATACTTTCAATATATCGTTATGACTAAGTATATAGGAGGAATTGACAATGACATTAAGTAAAGAAACGTTACTAAGCTGGTATAAGAAAATGCTGCATACTCGATTTTTTGAATCCCAGGTTGATGCATTTTTTGCAAAAGGACTGATTCATGGCACGACTCACCTGTCAATTGGTCAAGAGGCTTTCGCTATTGGTTCTACCGCTGCGCTGCATGCAGATGATTTAATTACCAGTACCCATCGAGGGCATGGGGAATGCATCGGTAAAGATGCAGATTTAAATCGTATGATGGCTGAATTGATGGGAAAATCCAACGGTTATTGCAAAGGGAAGGGTGGCTCTATGCATATTGCCGATTTAGAAAAAGGTAATTTAGGTGCCAATGGCGTAGTTGGCGGCGGCTTTGCCATTGCTGTAGGCGCTGCTCTTACACAGCAGATGAAAAAAACTGGAAAAGTAGTTCTGTGTTTCTTTGGCGATGGAGCCAGCAATGAAGGTTCTTTTCATGAAGCATTGAATTTAGCGTCTATTTGGAAGCTGACGGTGGTATTTATGTGTACTAACAATCATTATGG
>JBEQCC010000214.1:5040-5510 GCA_041639455.1 Pelosinus sp.
TGTCTATGTCGGTTGCAAGAAGTACAGCAGTTGCCAATATAGCGGATCGTGCTGCTTCTTATGAGATGCTTGGTATTACTGTGGACGGCAATGATCCTATAAAAGTATACGAAGCAACCTTGGCAGCGGTAGAACGTGCCAGAAGTGGTGAAGGTCCCTCTATTGTAGAAGGAATCACGTATCGATGGCTGGGACATTCCAAGAGTGATGCCAATCGGTATCGGACAAAAGAAGAAATTGAAGCCTGGAAAGATCGATGTCCCATTAAAGCCTTTGAAAAATATCTGATTAAAAACAATGTAATCTCGCAGCAAGAATCAGATAAAATTACGGCTGGTGCGAAAGACGATATCGCCCGTGCGGTAGAATTTGCTCAACAGGGATCTTACCCTGGTATTGAAACCTTAGAGGAAGATGTATACGCATAATAATAAGGAGTAGTGAATGACTATGGCATTGATAACCTATAA
>JBEQCC010000215.1:0-5501 GCA_041639455.1 Pelosinus sp.
AACTTCTTTTTTACTTACCTCTCCTCTTTCCAGACGCTGCCAATACTGTTTATTAATCTTGCTGTAGGTATGCAGCATTTCTTCACTACATTTGCCCATTTCAAAAATAGAAAAACAGCTCCCTATAGCATTTTTTTCTGCTTCTTCAAAATTTAAAAGAGTGCCGTCAATATCCAAGCACAACAATTGATATGTATTCACTGCAATCTCTCCTTGCCTTATCTAAACTCTAAAAAAAGCTCATAAATTCTAATAGTAAGATAAAAAATGTGCTAAAGAAGCCATCCTGTCCCATTATTTTTTAAATTTGCCTCTACATTTCAATTAAAAAATAACTTAGCATTCTTTAGCACGTTGTGGAAGCTAAAGGTGTCGCTACCTATTTTTCAATTATGCCAGCACACCAAGTGCATAGCCGATAATTCCCACTGCAAATAAGCCAAATATAATAACGATTGCATTTACTTTCTTTTTTAATAAATACATACATATAAAAGTTAATGCTAAAGGCAATAATCCTGGCATTAATTGATCCAGGATAGTTTGTACCGTTGTAACTACAGTCTTTCCATCTGAACCTGTAACGGTTGAAACTACTAATGGCACATTCATACTCGTCCATTTGGAAACTAAGGAGCCCATTACAAACAGCCCTAATATCGATGCTCCTTCCGTTAACTTCTGCAATCGATTTCCAGACATGTCAGAAACAATATTCGTTCCTGTCGTATATCCATATTGTAACCCATACCATTTTGTCGCTAGCCTAAATATATTAAACAGCACAAAGAATAAGATAGGCCCTAATATGCTTCCGCCCACTGCTAGTGATGCACCTAAAGCTGCAGTAACAGGTCTTATGGTTCCCCAGAATATAGGATCGCCTACACCAGCTAACGGTCCCATTAGACCTACCTTTACACCGCTGATGGAAGCATCATCGATAGGAGCACCATTTGCCCTCTGCTCTTCCATCGCTGCTGTGATTCCCATAATGGGGGCAGATATAAATGGTTGTGTATTGAAAAACTCTAAATGCCGTTTTAGGGCTTGCTTGCGCTCATCTCCTTGATACAATCTTTTTATGACAGGAATCATGGTGACACAAAAGCCCATTGACTGCATTCTCTCAAAGTTAAATGATGCCAAAAGAAAATTAGAACGAATAAACATATTGAATATATCGCCTTTTGTCAAATTTTTCTCACTCATTTTGCACATCCCCCTTTATAATTCATCTAATTCATCAAAGACTACTGTTGATTTATTATATTTTGGATTTAATTGAATATATATGACTGCCAATACTACCCCAACAATACCGAAGGCAACAAGATTCAAATTAGTAAACGCAGCAACTACAAAACCTAGAAAGAAAAATGGCATTAAATATTTTGCTTCCATCATATTAATTACCATTGCATAACCAACTACTACGATAAAACCACCCGCAATTTGTAATCCTCTGGTAATAACATCTGGTATGGATGCTAACATAATATTAACCGTGTCAGTACCAGCTACAGCGGCCACTAATGCAGTTGGAATAGCAACACGTAATGCTTGCAGAGTCCAAGCAAGAAAGTGACACATTTCTATGCCGCGAAAGCTACCCTTTTCTGCATATTTGTCAGCAAGATGTTGAAAAAAGGTGGTAGCGGACCTAACAAAAATAGTAAGTACCTGACCTGCTGCGGCAATTGGTATTGCTACAGCGATACCGGCTCCGATAGATTGCTTGCCCACAATTACCAATATAGCAGCAATTACACTGGCAAGTGCTGAATCAGGAGCCATAGATGCTCCTACATTCATCCAGCCCAAGGCCATCAATTCAAGAGTACCACCTAAGATAACTCCCGTTTTAAGATCTCCTAACACCAATCCGACTAACGAACACGCGATTAAGGGTCTATGCCCCTGTCCTTCATCAACTACACTTTCCAGACCCGCAATACATGCGACAAGAATCAATAAAATCATTTGAATCTCACTCATTGCTATCCCTCCAATATATTTAATTTTTCACTTCTTTACTTTTTACTTAAAACGGCAAATTAAGGCTCATTAAATCAACCTTACTATCACTCGCTACCTTCCGAACCTCTAGTTCGATTCCTTTTTCATGCAATTTTCTAAAGGCTTCTACATCTGTTTTATCCACGGATACAGCGGCAGTAATTAAAACCTTTCCGTCCTTATAACACATTCCTCCAACATTTACAGATGCAATGTCAACACCACCTTCTACCATTCTTAGGACATCCATTGGATTAGTGAATAAAAATAGTGCTTTAAAATCATCATATTTTGGATTTTTATACACTTCTATAGCCTTATCAATCGGCAAAACATACGCTTTTATCCCTGTAGGTGATACCTGCAGCAACAGACTTTTTCTTAGTTGATCAGCGGCCACCTCATCACTGCATGCAATAATCTTATTGCATCCCACTGCCTTTACCCAAACCGTTGCCACTTGACCATGGATTAAGCGATCATCGATTCTAGCTAAACAAATTTTCATATCATAGCTCCTCTTCAACATTGTTATCAAAATTTGTTTTAAAAGATTTTACGGAATCACGACCTGCGTGAATTGCAATATCCACTAATTCAGATAAGCACAATTCATTTCTTGACATATAGATTTCTAGCAGCATTGGTAAGTTTACCCCTGCTATAATATCCAGACGATCATTATCTGCAACGATTCGGCTTGCCGCATTATATGGACTACCGCCAAATAAGTCAACGATGAAAAGAGTTTCATCCTTATTATCAAGTTCTTTTATCGCCTTTTTATATTTTTCTACAAGTCCATCTGCACTTTCACCTAATTGAAATGTCACATACTTTAAATTTTCCTGCTTCCCAGATATCATTTCAGATGCTTTTACTAATTCTTCTGAAAACTTTCCATGGGTACATATTATTAGATTTACCAAACCTATCACCTCCTTTATTACCCTTTTTATAAAGCAATTTCCATGCCAATATGTGTATTAAAAAATAGTGGCTGCTATTCTTCCTTAAATTCATCCAGATAACCTGCACAAACAGCAAGTAATGTCCGGATAATCCATTCTTTTAAATACAAGCAGATATCATAAACAACAAGCTCGATCTCACTATTTGATACATAGCTTTCTTTTTTGATACACTAGTTACGTAATTTCTTTTTTATTGATACATTAAAGTTATAATTTCTAAAATTTAATATTTTTCGTATTGATCCATGATATATTTATCAGATTTTTTTGAAAAGACCATTTTCGACCCCGATTTAAAACCTATGGTAGATGTTTTGAAATGCCTCATGGAAAACGATAACCAAAACCTGCGCGGCTGGGCAATCATCCAATTTGAAGAGGCTTTTAAGCAGCACTGCGCTTGCATTCAACGATTCAAAAATAAGAGACCAGTACTGCATCTAAACAGTACTGGTCTCTTATTATATATTGTACTTTTAATGAATGGCTCTCTTTTTAAATGTACCGCCCATTACATCATGCACATCGTTAATCGTTATAAAAGCATCTTCATCAATCTCTGAAACAAGTGATTTAAATTTGGCCATCTCTAGTCTGGTAATCACAGTGTAGAGGATATGTTTTTCATCACCTTTATAGGCACCCTCTCCGTGCAAAATCGTCACACCCCTCCCCAGACGGGCCATGAGGGCTTCGGCAATGGATGCCGAATGATCTGAAACAATGATAACAGCTTTTGATTCATCCAAGCCTTCAATAACGATATCAATTACTTTTGAAGCGATAAAATATGTAACCAGAGAATACATGGCTCGATCCCAGCCAAACACCAATCCGGCTCCACTTAAGATAAACAGATTAATGATCATGACAATTTCGCCTACAGAAAAGCTGCTTTGCTTGTCCATTAAGATAGCTACAATTTCCGAACCGTCCAATGAACCGCCGTAGCGCACAATGAGCCCTACGCCTATCCCTATAATGATACCGCCAAAGATTGATGCTAAAAATAAATCATCTGTGAAACCGGGAATCGGCAAGAACATTTTGGTGAAATAGGACAAGATTATAATAGAAAATATCGTTGATAATGTAAAAGTTTTACCAATTTGCTTATATCCCAAATAAATGAATGGTATATTTATGATAATCAAAAATATACCCAGCGGCAAGCCAGTCAAATGACTAGCCATAATCGCAAGACCAACCACACCACCATCAATAACGTTATTGGGAACTAAGAATATTTCCAGTCCAGCAGCGTAGATAACAGAACCAATAAATAGTATAATATATCGCTGTATTTCTTTCCGGACCTGTTGTTTCTTTGTTTTTTTAGGCATGTACAGACCTCTCTTTATATAGAATGAGCCGCAGAAACGAAGATTTTATCTTGTTACATAGCGGCATTTGCCATAATTCATGTATCCTTCTCAATAGTATTGTTTTTAGTAGTATATCATAAAAATGTGCATACTTGCAAAAGGATTCATATAAAGATACTATTGAACTCAAAGAAATGGGATACAAAATGAATAAGAGTGAAATCATCCGGCTTATCAAAAAGCATATTTGGAAAGCACTAGCGCGGCCATAGAAAACATGCTGTTGGCAGCTGCCGCCTTAGAATTAGGTGGTTGCTGGATGACTGGTCCTTTGAACGATGAGAAACATCTGCTGAATTTATTAGAAATCCCTGCGACTAGAGAAATTGCCGCCATTACTCCGTTGGGTTACCCGACAGTCACTTCTCATCCCAGACCACGGCAAGATCCGGATTTGACTAAGAAAGTCAAATGACTGGATTAGGCCAATGCAACCTGCTTTTGCAATGCACCAGTCCCTGTTTCTCGGATAGCAAAAAAAAGGGTTGGCAAAGATGCCAAACCTGCAAAATTTCTATTACTTTGTAGTCCAATACAACAAGAACGATTTTACGACATTACTGCCTGATCCCAAAACCATTGCTGCTGTGTGATATCCACGATTTTCACTTCATCCTTTTTAACCTCAGCAGAAGATTCTTCTTCCGGTTTATCAAAGATATTCTGATCTAGAACATTGATCGAACTGCTCACGCTATCCCTCCTAATCCTATGTGGCTGCTTAGCATACTTATAACGCTTGCCTGATCTTATTGTATTCCTCTTGCAATCTGAAGTGAAATACGGATTCGGCATATATTGCATTTAGATTTGGAATAAGTAGCCCAAAGGCAATCAGCACAGAGATAGGATCAGTGTAATTGTCTATGTATACATAGGTCAAAAATAAAATTGATATTTTTATCTAGGACGGAGCAGCAGTATCCCAAAACCATTGATGCCGGGTAATATCAGGTTTTTTATCATCGAAGTCGATCTTATCTTTTACAAACTGCAACCATGGAGAGGGACTTGCAGTGTTGCATCCGGTTTATTATCGACATATTTATAAATATGGTCTGAAAAAATTCGTCCGTTTTGCAGAAAATGTCTGGCAAATCAGAAGAGGTGATATGACTGATGA
>JBEQCC010000216.1:0-953 GCA_041639455.1 Pelosinus sp.
CATGGGTATGGCAAATGACTCCATTGTTGTTACTAATCCAGCTGCTTGCCAAGCCTGCCCCACAGAGGAACGAAATTGTGAAAAATCCTGCCCTTTGCAGGCTATCACTCGGGATGACTTTGGTAAGGTTTCTATAAACCAGGAAAAATGTCTGGGTGAAGGTCACTGTATCCAGGCATGCTCTTTTGGGGCCTTAGCAGAAAAATCTCAATTTGTCCCTCTTATTAACCTTTTAAAACAACATAGTCATCCTGTATATGCTTCCATCGCTCCTGCTTTTGCAGGACAGTTTGGTGCAAAAGTTACTCCAGGTAAATTGCGTTCTGCACTTTTAAAAATGGGTTTTACCGATGTTCTAGAAACTGCTTTATATGCTGATTTAATTACTATGAAAGAAGCCTTTGAATTTGATGAGCATGTAAAAACGGATCAAGACTTTATGTTTACCAGTTGTTGCTGTCCAGTATGGATTAAATTAATTGAAAATAAATTTCCCGATCTTATGGAGCATATCTCCCCTTCTGTCTCACCAATGATCGCATCGGCTAGAGTCATTAAACAGTTTGAACCAGATGCAAAAGTGGTCTTTATCGGTCCATGCATCGCAAAAAAATCAGAAGCTCTGTTACCTGACTTAAAAGGAGCCATCGACTATGTGCTCACCTTTCAGGAGCTGGCTACTATTTTTGAAGCCACTAACATTCATCCTGCGGATCAGGAGGATCATGAAAAAGCAGTAGCCTCATGGGGAGGACGAGTCTATGCCTATACGGGAGGTGTAAGTGCCGCTGTTTCTGCAACTTTAGAAAAATTAATTCCTCACAAATCTCAAAAATTGCGGTCTCTTAAAGTCGATGGTATCCCAGACTGTCAAAAGCTGCTCGAGCAAATTCGCAATGGTCAATTTACTGCTAATTTTATTGAAGGCATGGCTTGTAAAGGCGGTTGTGTTG
>JBEQCC010000216.1:963-5500 GCA_041639455.1 Pelosinus sp.
GTCGCTTACTTCCTCCTGAAGAGGGACGAGAACATGTTAAAAAGTATGGTAGGATTGCTCTGGCTAATACACCTGTGGAAAACCCACAAGTTTATGCAATCCTAGCCCGTTTAGGCCACGAAAGTGGCATGCCTAGTCTATCAGGTAAAAGTCCTATGGCAGAATTATTGTCGCGCAAATTGGTACAAGATTAAGATTATGTATTCTAGTATATTGCGTCACCTTACAGATTTCCAATCTGATCGGATCCTCCGCCTCGCTGGTCGAAAAAAGCCTTGCAAACTTATCCAATGTTTTTAAATGACGTAATGTATGTACTCCTAATTTCATAAATATCATGCTCTTGTTTACTGAATATTCTTTTTTGCATACAATATACTAAAAAAAATTAAAAAATTTTAAAACAATTTTAAAACAAATGACTAGCAAAAGCATATGAAATAATGTAGAATTATAATTGATCAATCTTGTTACATATTTAACTAAGTAGTTTTGCCAGTAACTTTTCAATGTGATTTCTTTAAATCTATATTTTGGAAAGTTACGACAATTACTACATTCAAAAAAAAGGGGGATAATATGTCTAGAAAACCTGTACAAATTATGGAAACAGTATTACGCGATGGTCATCAATCACTTGCTGCTACTCGCATGCGCCTCACTGATATGCTGCCAGTTTTAGAACAACTTGATAACATGGGGTATTTTGCACTAGAAGCATGGGGTGGCGCTACTTTTGATAGTTGCTTACGTTTCTTAGGCGAAGATCCTTGGGAACGCTTACGCGTCCTAAAATCACATTTGAAAAAAACACCGATCTCTATGTTACTTAGAGGGCAAAATATTCTTGGGTATAACCACTATGCTGATGATGTTGTTACTGCTTTCGTAAAGAAAATGGTTGAAAACGGTATTGGTGTAATTCGTGTATTTGATGCACTCAATGATGTGCGTAATCTTGAAGTAGCTATGAAAGCTGCTAAAGAATCTGGCGCTCATGTACAAGGTGTGTGTGTGTATACGATTAGCCCTTATCACACTGTAGAAAGTTACATCAAATTAGCACAACAATTAGTAGAACGCGGCGCTGACTCTATCTGTATTAAGGACATGTCTGGTCTACTAAGACCTTACGTTGCATATGACTTGGTAAAAGCTCTAAAAGCTGATCCTAAGGTAGGTGTACCAATTCAACTGCATACTCACTATACTAGTGGTATGGGTTCTATGACTTACTTAAAAGCAATTGAAGCTGGTGTAGATGTTGTTGACTGCGCACTGTCCCCATTTGCTCTTGGTACTTCACAACCTTGTACTGAATCTATGATTGCAGCTTTAGAAGGTACTGAATACGATACTGGTCTTAAACGTAGCAATTTAAAAGATGTTGCTATTCATTTCGGAAATGTTAAGAAAAGTTTAGGCGCTGACTTTGGGCTTAAAACGTCCTTCGATGTCGACGCTAACGTTCTTGACTTCCAAATTCCTGGCGGTATGCTTTCCAACCTGTTCAATCAGCTTAAAGAGCAGGGTATTGAACACAAATACCAAGAACTTTTGGAAGAAATGCCACGAGTACGTGCAGAACTTGGCTATCCTCCACTTGTTACTCCTACCAGCCAGATTGTTGGTTCCATGGCAACCTTCAACGTAATGCTCGGCGAACGTTATAAAATGGTTCCACGTGAAGTAAAAGACTTGGCACGTGGTAAATATGGTAAAACTCCTATGCCTGTTTCTGAAGAAGTTCGTGAGAAAATCATTGGCAACGAACCTATTATTGACTATCGTCCTGCTGATGATATTGCGCCGCAAATGGATCTTCTTACTAAGCAACTTGCTGAAAAAGGCTATCCAAATGCATCAATCGAAGATGTTTTATCCTATGCATTATTCCCTGAAGTAGCATTAAAATTCTTCGAAAAGAATCGTTAAGAAATGACATAGCAACACCCCCTAACTTTTAAGTTAGGGGGTGTTTTTTTATAGTCTCCTACTCATGGAAGCATGATTCCCCAATAAATTCTCGCAAAATGGAATTCATAGGAATTCCATAATCGTCAATACTTTGAAAATAAGTAAGGAATTTTAACAATCTTGTAGCCTCGGAATATGCTACTTGATCTGCTGTAATTTCCTTCAATAATGGTTCTGCATATTTCTTTAGAACCCCTAGTTCATAAATTAGTGCTGAATTAAACATAATATCTGCATCTTCCTGAAATGGGAAAATATTTCGCTCCTCGCCTCTTCTAACAGAGTGCCACATATTTAAAGTCGTTAAAGCATCATGAGACCTAAATTGATTATCTCTAACAATTCTTCTAATGAGCCGTCCATCAGTAGTAGGAATACGGTTATGATTATCAATGGATAATTGTGTTAATGCACTAATATAGATTTTCACTTTATGCTCTCTGGCAACAGCTGCCGTGAGCCTTTCATTGAGTCCATGAATTCCCTCAATAATAAGAGGTTGATCCTTTGTAATTTGAATGATATTTCCCAGATACTCCCGTTTACCATTTATAAAATTAAAAGAAGGCACACTGACAGCCTCACCATCCAATATTTTACATAGATGTTCATTAAAAAGCTCTAAATCAATAGCCTCAATCGCTTCAAAATCATAAGCGCCATTTTCATCCTTAGGGGTTCTATCACGATCAACGAAGTAATTATCTAAAGATAGTGCCACAGGCCGCATAGCGTTTACCCTAAGCTGAACGGTTAAGCGCTGAGCAAAGGTGGTTTTCCCTGATGAAGACGGACCTGCTACTAAAATTAATCTCACTTCTTTATGCTCAGCTACAAAATCGGCAATATGTGCTATTTTTTTCTCATGCAGTGCTTCTGCAACTCTCATAATATCCTTAATTTTACCATTTTCTACGTATTCATTTAATGTGGCTACATAGCCACATTCTAAGATTGCTCCCCAGCGCTCCGCCTCCAGGAATATTTCTGATAGTTTTTGTTGAGGTACAAAGGCAGGCAATCGATCAGGCGATTCTTTTTCAGGAAAACGTAAGATAAAACCAGCCGCATGCTGTCTTAATTCAAAAATCTTCAATTGCCCTGTGCTAGGTGTCATCGTGCCATAAAAATAATCGTACGTATTGCCACAATAGTAAACCCGAACATTTTTACGGTTCAATTGTTGCAAATGCTTCACTTTTTCAGATTGCCCTGTGGCCTCAAATAAGGCTACTGCTTCCGCAATAGGAACACTCTTCATAGTTATGGGTCTATCTTCATCAATAATCTCTTGCATACGCCTTGTTATTAATTCTAGATGATTCATCGTAACCGTCTCACCAATATGCAGCTCGCAATATAAACCCTTACTTAAGGAGTGTTCTACAGTTACTTCCCCTAATGGGAATAATTCAGACACAGCAGTAATCATTACAAAGGTCAAGCTACGCTGATAAACTTTGATACCTGAATCCGTGTGTAAGTCTAAAAATTCAACGCTACAATCAGAGGCTACTTTATACTGTAAATCTCTGATCTCATTGCCTACTCTGGCGGCTACAATTGGCGTAGCATATCGCTCCTGTACAACTCGACTGATATCTAACAATGTTCCAGAATCATACCGACCTATTTCACCATTCGCAAAAGAAAGGATAATTTGCTTTTTTTTCATCAATCTGCCTCCCGTTTATACTTTATTATATACTAACGTAAGGATCAACTTAACTCTTTCATATCAATGAGCTTTTTTGACGTATAAATCAACTACTAGATCATTCTTACATATAATTATATTTTATCATAACTCTTCCTAATCCATAAAGATTGATAATTTAATTTATCCGATGACTAAACCGCTCTAAGAATCCTATCTTCATAAGAAAACATCTAAGTCCTAAAGATAAAGAAGGCAAATAAGCATTAAATACTTATTTGCCAGCAATTATTTATGTATTTATTATACCAACTAAAAAAAGAAAGACATGACTTTATAAGCCAAGGCACTTACCAAAGCTGTACAAGGAATTGTTAATACCCACGCCATGAGCATTTGCTGCGCTACACCCCAGTGAACTGCACTAATGCGTTTTGAAGTTCCTACTCCCATAATAGACCCTGAAACCACATGTGTTGTACTTACTGGCAAATGTAATAATGTTGCTCCAAAAATAATTAATGAAGAATTCAAATCCGAAGCAAAGCCACTAATCGGCTCCAATTTAAAAATCTTACTACCCATGGTACGAATAATTCTCCAACCACCTGCTGCCGTACCTAATCCCATAGCCGTAGCTGCCGAAAACTTAACCCAGACAGGAACATCTAAGCTGGTTAAATAGCCTGTACTCACTAAGGTCAAAGTAATAATCCCCATGGCCTTTTGCGCATCATTTGATCCATGGGAAAAAGCCATCATGGCTGCTGTCAAAATTTGTGCCTTCTTAAACTTAGGATTAATACGCGATGGAGCTTTTCTGCCAAATATCCACAACAGAACTGTCATAACGGCAAATCCTGTAATCATGGCAATGATTGGAGAACAGATTAGGGCAGCAAC
>JBEQCC010000217.1:0-5488 GCA_041639455.1 Pelosinus sp.
TTCTTTTTGCAAAGCTAAATGAAAATTGAGGACCTGCCGTCCTTTCTGGTGTAATGGTTTTGCGAAAAAAACAAACACATCCTTGAAAAGAGACAAGGCCCCAGGCAAAGTATTCTATTGCATATCGACTTTATCCGATGAATAAACCGCTCTAAGGCTCCCCTCTTCTAAATGGGAGTTAAGAGCGGCTAAATACTAAGGATAAGTGCGAATAAGATTTAGGTGAAGTTAAAACTCTATCTGAGTCAATTTTTCTATAAAGAAACGATTAGATCATTCATTACTCCGATTGCTCAGCCTATTTACCAGTCAAGCTTTATTTTCTATTTTGACATAATCATCTAAATTTTGCAAATATATTCTCTTCCATCCTCTTTAGTGCTTCAAGTACATTGCTCTTCTGCGTACCTAAATTCACTCTAATGTATCCTTCTCCATCCTTGACAAAGTGGGTACCATTTTCGACTAACACACCAGCTTCCAAAGCCAGACTATTTGTAATTTCTTCGGAAGTGAATCCTGTTCCTTTTATATCTACCCATGCCAAATAGGATGATTCCATGTTCATCACTTTTAGCATTGGAAGATTCTTTTCTATATAGGATTGGAAAAGCTCGAAATTAGCTTTTATATATGCATTTACTCCTGCAAGCCAAGGTCTACATTGCTCATAAGCAGTAATGATTCCAATAATTCCAAAAACATTAGGAGACGTGATGGAATTCTGCTCTAATTTCCTTCTAAAGTGGTTCCGTATCTTCTCATTCGGTATAATGGAGTATGAAGTCTTTAATCCACCCAAATTAAACCCTTTATTCGGGGAAGTTACTAGTATTAGATTCTCACATTGTTTTTTTAGCGCTAGTGTAGAATGAAATTTCCCATACATTATTTGCTCTCCATGTACTTCATCCGCAATTAATATGGTATGATTTTCTCTGCATAGTCTCGCTACTTCCTGCATTTCTTCGAAACTCCAAATTCGCCCCGATGGATTGTGGGGAGAGCAGAATAAATATAATTGCGGCTTGTATTTCTCTAACTGTGATTTTAAAGCTTCAAAATCTATATAATACCTTCCTTCTATAAGCTTTAAGCTATTGTAAATACTTTTTACCCCGTGCTTTTTTGCTGCATTATCAAAAGGATTATAAACAGGGGTGTTCATCAAAACACAGTCTCCACATTCACAAAAGGCTTGTATCAGATAGTGGATGGTGGAGACCGTTCCATAAGATAATGTGATCCAGTCTCTTTGTACCGTCACATCGTGCATATTATATTGCCATCTGATCACCGCTTCATAAAATTCATCATAACAATAGGTATAACCCAAAACACCTCTAGATATCGCTTCATGAAAAGCCTGTTCTAATTCTGGCGGCATTCTAAAGTCCATATCTGCAATCCACATGGGTAAAAAGTTTCCTGGCACCGCACCAAATTTTTTTTCTATTATTTTCCGATTCCATTTTCTAGACTTTTCAGCTACCCGATCTGCACATTCATCAAAATTGTACATTCTCGCCCTCCTATATCACTAGTAACTCCCTTGAACTCTTAGTAAGCGAACAACAGCCCTCTCTTGTAATCAAAATATCTTCTTCTATTCTTACCCCGCCTACATTGGGGATATATATTCCTGGCTCTACTGTGATTACCATACCTTCTCTTAAAAGTTCCCCACTATCTGGCGCAACTGCCGGATATTCATGTACCTGAATCCCCAGACCATGCCCTAAATTATGTCCGAAATATTCTCCATATCCGCTTTCTGTAATAACACTACGGGCAAAATAGTCCAATTCTCCCATAGTAAGATTGGGTTTTGCTCTTCTCATGGCTGCTTCGCCTGCAATTTTTACTATCTCATAAACATAGGAAAGTTCCGCTGAGCACTTCCCTACAGAAATGGTTCTTGTGATATCCGAGAAGTAGTTATTATATTTTACGCCAAAATCCATAGTGATAAGTTCCCCTGCCTTTATGATTTTTCCACTGGCTTTGCCATGTGCTAATGCGCCTCTAATTCCTGAAGCTACAATACTATCGAATGATTCTTTTTCCCCGCCTTGTTCTTTCATGAACCGTACCAACTCATTCTCCACTGTCCTTTCACTCATGCCTGCTTTGATATAGGAAAGAAGATGCTGAAAAGTGGCATCTGCAATGTCACAGGCTTTTTTTATCATTTCTATTTCCTGCCCATCTTTGACACTGCGAATCTTGGATAAATCCAAAGAAGATAAGTCACAGCTTACTTCATCTTGAAGAGACCGAAAAAGATCATAGGAAATTTCCTTTCCTTCAAAGCCAATAATGTCTAATCCTTCTGCTGCAATTATCGAACTCAATAGGTTTGCTAAGGTATTTTTACTGGAAAGCAGCATCACTTCAAATAGCTTATTCTTGCTCTTTACTTCTTCAAAATATCTGAAATCTACCAGTATATACTGGCTATTTTTTGTTATAAGGATATATCCAGAACCGCTAAGAAGCTCTCCGAGGTAATACTTATTATGAGAACTGTTTATTAAAACGCCATCCATCCCCTTGGTAATGACGAGGGTCCTCACTTCCTCAATTCTTTTACTAAAATTCATTTTTTATCTCCTTATAAGGATAGAGAACTGACAGCTGTCAGTTCTCTATCCTTACTAATTTATTCACTCACAACAAGCTTGCCATCTTTTATCAGCTTATTTCTATATAAGACATTTACCACTGCAATAAAGGTCGATCCAATGATGAGTCCTAAGATATAAGGAACAATACCTTTTATTAGCGGCCAAGCCCAAATTGCAGATTCAGGGAACCATTGAACAGCACCCATTGCGATGGCTGACAGAGCTCCTAAAATAGCGCCTGTTACATAAAGGGGAATACAAAAAGCTGGTCTTTCCAGGGCAAAGGGTATTGATCCTTCGGAAATTCCCATAAATCCTAAGAAAATTGCAGTTTTTCCTAGCTGATAGAATTGCTTGTCATATACGCTTCGTCCTACCAATCTTCTATCAATTAAGGTGCTTAAACCTAATCCAAAGGAAGGAATCACAATCGCCAAACATCTTGCGGTAATAGGCAGAATTTTCTCAGTAGTAAAGCCAAGGGCAACAAATCCAGCGGCTTTATTTACGGGGCCACCTAAATCAAAAGCTGTAGTTGCCGCTAGTACAAAGGCATAAGCAAATTGACCTACGCTTCCCGCTGCCTGCAACAAATCTTTTATTAACGTATTGATCCATCCACCAAAAGGAGTAATGATGAATACCATGAGAACCAAACAGGCAAAAGCGGATATCAGCGGAATCAGAAATGTAACCTTAAACGCCAGCCAATCATGAGGCATAGTAATCTTCTCATTCAGCCATTTTACAAAATATCCAATAATAAATGCAATGAGTATCGCGCCTAAGAACCCAGAAGCTATTGGTGCTTTCATAATCCATTTTCCATCCAGCATAGTTAACAAAGCAACCGGTTTGGTAGCAATATATCCTCCGATAAAGCCTGCTGCTAAAGCAGTCTTCCCGCCTATAGAATTAGCAGTGAAGGCTGTAAAAATAGGGATTGCAAAACCAAACAGTGTAAAGCCGAAATTTTCCATAATACTGGCTAATTGAAGCATTAGAAAGCTGCTGCCAACGTATTTTCCTGAATTTACTGCATCTAATATAGATATAGAAGGATCTATATTAAAAAATACATAAGGAACAATCTGAGAGATGGCACCAATTAACCCGCCCATGATAAGTATAGGGATCATATACGAAATTCCTGTCATGATATGTTTGCTAAATTCTAGCCATCCAGAATTGGCGGCTAGATTCGCTTTGCTGGTATTTGATAACGTTGAACCAATGGTTTTTTTCGTAACGGCCATGATATACCTCCTAGAATTATTGACGTTACTCTTATTACTGCTTTACAAAGATTCAGGAGCTTTTTTATTGTGCTAAGTCTTCTTCAATCTCCTTAATGGTACCTATGGGATTTTTTATAACTTCTTGCAGACCGACTTCATATACCTCACAGCCTTCGAATCTCTCCATGCCAAGAGGCGTAACTGCAACAGCATGAATGATGATTTCAGCATCACGGATGTCTGCAGCCGTTAATTCATTTTTAATACCATCAGCGCCCTGCGTTTCAACCTTTACATTATAGCCCATTTCTACAGCCGCTTTTCGTA
This sequence comes from Pelosinus sp., assembly GCA_041639455.1. Lineage (GTDB taxonomy): Bacteria > Bacillota > Negativicutes > DSM-13327 > DSM-13327 > Pelosinus. The sequence continues at coordinate 4,193 of JBEQCC010000217.1, forward strand.
TTGCCTCCGCCGCCATAAAGGTGTGTGCTAACCCCATTGGACATGCACATAAAGCAATTAATTTTTTTGCCATTTTCATTCCTCCCTTTTTATAAATCAGCTATGTAAAGCCTGTTCTATCAGTACAAAAATCTCTTCCTCCTGGAGGGTGTTCACTAATTTTTTTTTGAACTCCTCATCAACCAGTTTGCGTGCAAGACTTGCAAGAAGCTCTAGATGGGTATTTCCCCCCTGTTCATTACGACTTAAAATACTGATAATAATTTTTATACCGTCTTCAGTATTATCTCCCCATGAGACTTCTGTCTGTGGTTTTAGTACGAGGATTGCCGGTTTTAGAATATATTCGGATTTCGTATGAGGAATTGCGATTCCATCACCCAAATTTGTCGCAAAATCTTTTTCGCGATTTACTAAGTCTTCATAGACACCCTGCTCTTCTGTTCCGATACCTAACTCCATAGCCATTTTTGTAATATATCCCAAATAAGCATCCTTATCTTTTAAAGCCAAATTCAATTTTATATGTTGTCTGGTAAATACTTCACTCATACACAAACGACTCCTCTACTTTATATCTAATATTTCCATCATTCTTTCAAAACTAAATTTTTTTATAATCCTTTTAATCTCACCTTCGTCTGCCAGAAAATGATACAGATATTTGAATAGTGGAAAATTATAACTCTCATTTTTGTTGAAGCACACCATGAAAATCAATTGTACTTCTTCTTTATTCCAAGTGATTGGCTTTTCCAGCATTCCTACGCCAATGATTGATTGATAAGAACCTTCTAAAATAGTATGAGGAATCGCTACCAAGTTGCCAATATCAGTAGATGACATCTTTTCTCGCTCTAGCACCATTGCTATGATTTCCTCATTAATAAATCCTTTGTCTTGCATGGCCCGGCCAATGCTTTTTATCGCCTCTTCCTGGGTTGCTGCTTTGATCCTAAAAAAGGCTTCTTTGTTAAAAGTTTCTTTGAATATTCTTTTTCTTTCTTCCTTCTCCTGGAAAACTTGGTGTAGTTCATTTATAAATTCATCTGAAAATACGTTTTCTATATATAGCACTGGCACCTTGAAATCGTTCTGATCTAGTTTTACAGTGGATACGATAAAGTCAATATCTGCTTTTAATGCTATATTTAAATACCTTACAGGATAGGTTCCCACGATGTTAATATCGCTGATCCTTTGTTTTAGCTTTTCTGCCAACAGCTGTGAGGTACCAATTCCATAATGACAAATGATACAGACTTTCTTGCCGTTCCTACTCCTTCTTCTTTCAAA
>JBEQCC010000218.1:0-5475 GCA_041639455.1 Pelosinus sp.
GCATTTTGAGGCGTTTCTCATTCCGTATTTTAGCCATATTTATTGAGAGATGAATTGGGATATACTAAATAATAAATAATTGAGCAGGAGAGATTTTATGGAGTATCTAGAATTTCTACAAGCTGATATCTTATGTTTATTATATGATTACGGCGAAATGACAGCAGAAGAAATAAACTCAGTATTGGGAAGTGACCATGAAGATGTAGAAACTGCTCTTTTTCAATTGGTGATCGAGGAAAAGATTAGAGAAGTAGCCGAAGAAAAATATACTGCTGTAGATGAATTAAAGGTAAAGCGACTAAAGAAAGACTTTCCAATTGTGTTTTAAAGGGGATAAAGAATTTGAATCGTCTTACCTTCGGGTGAGACGATTTCGGTATTTACGAACAATTTCATCAATAGTTAATATTTATAATTTACACAATTGCGTATTTTAATAGAATAAACTTTTTAATTGACAATGATTATTCATTGCTATATATTTACATCGAGAATAATAACTGGTAAAAAATGAGGGAGAGGATAACCATGACGATATTAAAGAAAATCGGTGCATTCATTATTGAAGAATTAAAACGACAGGGCGAAATCATGCAGAAAACAGGATTCCATGATTAAATGAATGTATTGATGTATAACAATACATTTTGAAGCTATGCTTAGGAAGAAATAACCTATGCATAGCTTTATTTTTTTGTTAATCCAAAAAATCATAAAACTTTAAATGAACTATTTATAACGCGGGATGAAGGTTATCAACAGGCATCCACATGTTATTAACAGGTTTATCCACAAGAAAGTCATTTACGTATCAACATAATAATCTTTTATTTATACAAGTCTGGGCAATGTGTTTGCTCTGTGAGGCATGATATGAATTTTAAGATCACATCCGCGTTTTCATAAACCAGTTCTAGCGCTTCGTCCAGGATTTTAACAATCGTTATGTTCGCTTTCTTCAAAAGATCAGAATCTAAGGGCGAAACTAATAGCAGATCAAATTTGTCTGCTGATTCTATGATTTCAATTTCCGCTTTATCAAAAATAACTAAATTATTTTCAATATTGTCTTCTGCAATATGTAATGTCACTTTTTCATTAGTAGAAAAATATATGGTGTCAAAACGGGGCTAAAATCGTATTCACGCTGGAAACGATAGAAAGCGCCGTGCCACCTTTGGCAATGTAAGTCATGACATTTGAGCCTGTGTCGCTGGGAGCAGCCCCTAATAGTGCCATTCTTGCAGCTAAGGATGGTAACCCCAATAATTTTGCAACTCCAAAACCTGCTAACGGCATAATCAAATAACGAAACGTCACACCATATAACTTAAAAAGTAACTAAAAATTTAAGTAAAAAATATTATTTTTTTAAAAGGTATTGCTAAAAAAAACTGAATACTTTATAATGAAGCCGTAAAGAGAATACACCGAATTATATGAATATATAATGAGAAAATGAAGGGAGGCCAAATTATTATTATTTATTTTATAAAATAGATAAAAATTTTACATTAATCACTTAAAAACGCATAAATATCTAGTTGGTGAACCATATGAATATATGCTAGAATATATGTAGTATTATCATCCAAGGTAAGAGGAGTAAAATAATGAATATTACAGATATAGCAAATATAGTGGGAGTTTCGCCAGCAACGGTATCAAATGCATTAAATGATCGTAAAGGTGTTAGTGAAGAAACTAAACAGAGAATCTTAAAAACTGCCAAAGAGTTAGGTTACTATAAGGAAACCAATTCGAACAACAATACGCAGAGAAGTATTCGTTTTGTTATATATAAAAAACATGGGCTTGTTGTAGCGGATACTCCTTTTTTTTCTTCACTGCTTGAGGGAATTGAAAATGAGTGTAGGAGGCAGGGATATGAGCTGTTAATTTCACATGCTTATCATAGCGAGTGGAAAGAATTTATTAATGTGGTTAATACAGAATATTCTCAAGGGATTATTATCTTAGCCACGGAAATGAGTTTGGAAGACTTAGATCCCATTCGTGAGCTTAGTGTACCAATTGTATTGTTAGATGGGCATTTTAAAGGTGAAGATTTTGATTGTGTGTTGATTAACAATATGGATGCTTCTTATAAAGCTACTAAATATTTGGTGCAAAGTGGACATAACCAAATTGGATATCTTCATAGTTCGGTTTATATCAATAATTTTCTTTACCGTACACTTGGATTTATGGATGCATTACATGACTGTAAAATAGAGTTTAATTCAGAGTTTGATTTTTACTTAGAGCCTAACATGGAAGGGGCTTATCGTGATATGAAGGCATTACTGGAAAAAGGTGACGTCAAATTACCCACCGCATTTTTTGCAGATAATGATAATATTGCTTTTGGCGCTATGCGAGCTTTGAAGGAGAATAGAATTAGAATTCCTCAGGATGTATCTATTGTGGGCTTAGATGACATGCCTTTTTGTGAAATTACCAGTCCACGGTTGACTACCATTAAAGTTTTTACACAAGACATAGCCAGCGCTGCAGTTCGAAGACTTTTGCAAATTATAGAAGGTAATAAAGAGAGGACAACACAAAAAATTGAGGTAAATACTGAGCTGATTATCAGGGACAGTGTTTTACAACTAAAATCGTAAGTGAAAACTAAAGAGGTGAATGTTATGGGAGATAAAATTAAACTGGGTTATGCTCCTACACGACGTTTTGTGTTCAGCAAAGAGGATGCACATAAATATAAAAATTTGATATTGGAAAAAATCTCTGAGTTCGATATTGAAATCATAGATCTGGAAGGTATTAATAAAGAGGGATTGTTATTTGATAGCGATGAAGATGTAAAAAAAATAATTAAACGTTTTCAAGATGCAGAAGTAGATGCCGTATTCTTCCCCCACTGCAATTTTGGTACAGAGCATACTGTGGCGCAAGTTGCGAAAGCTTTGCAAAAGCCAGTGCTATTATGGGGTCCCAGAGATGAGGCTCCCTTAGCAGATGGAAGTCGCTTACGTGATACTCAGTGTGGGTTATTTGCTACTGGAAAAATATTACGAAGATTTAATGTCCCGTATACTTATATTGTAAATAGCACGTTAGAAGACCCAGTGTTCACCAGAGGATTTAGGAATTTCATTGCAGCCAGCAATGTAATTAAAAAAATCAGAAAATTAAAAATATTGCAGGTATCTACTCGGCCTGCCGGCTTCTGGACAATGATCTGCAATGAGGGAGAACTTCTTGAGAAATTTGGGGTTGAGGTATATCCTGTAACTCTGCAAGATATTAAAAGCCTAATAGAACAGGCAGAAACAGAAAATGGCGTTGAACTTAATACGACGATTGAACTCATCATTTCCAAATTGGATTGTAGTGAAGTAGATGATTTTGCCGTTAAAAGAGTTGCTGCTTTGAAGGTTGCTTTATTAAAACTGATTACGGATCATGGTTGTTCGGCAGTAGCTATTCAATGCTGGACGGCATTGCAAAAAAGTATAGGCATAATGCCTTGTCTTGCTAATGCATTATTAACTGATGAAGGTATACCAGCAGTTTGTGAAACGGATATACATGGAGCCATTACCGCTGTTATGGCTCAAGCGGCAGCCATGGGAACAACAGTACCATTTTTTGCTGACGTGACTGTTCGAGATGAGAAAAACGATAATGCTGAGCTATTATTCCACTGTGGAAATTTCCCGCTATCCTTGGTGGCTGAAGATTCTACACCTAAATTTAGACATCATTTCTTATTTGACGATCACGCACCAGGTACCCAAGAAAGTGAGATTAAAGGTGGTAATGTATCAATTGTTCGGTTTGATGGTGATCATGGAGAATATTCTTTGTTCTTAGGTAGGGCCAAAGGTATTAAAGGCGCATTTACACGTGGCACGTATTTGTGGATCGAAGTAAATGATTGGCCATTATGGGAAGAAAAACTAGTGACAGGTCCCTATGTTCATCATTGCGTAGGTATCCATGATGATGTAATTCCTGCTCTTTTTGAAGCATGTAAATATATACCCGGGCTCAATCCTGACCCCGTTGATCCGACAAAAGCAGAAATTGAAGCTTTTCTACGTGGCAAAGAATAATCACTTAGAGGGGGAGAATGTAATTGGTTACTATTGAAGATTTAAAAGCAAAAGCAACACAAATACGCAAAGATGTAATTGAAATGGTATATCGGGCAAAAACGGGTCATACTGGCTCATCCCTTTCCAATACAGATATTTTGACGACTTTATATTATAGTATATTGAACGTTGATCCGGAAAATCCGGACTTAGAGAATAGAGACCGATTTATACTTAGTAAAGGGCATGCCGTTGAATCCTACTATGCGATATTAGGAGATAAAGGTTTTTTTCCAAAAGAAGAATTAAAAACATTCAGTGAATTCGGCAGCAGGTTGATCGGACACCCCAATAATAAGGTGCCTGGGGTAGAAATGAATACGGGCGCATTGGGACATGGTCTCTCCATCTCTGTTGGTATGGCACTAGCGGCGAAAAAAGATCAAGGATCTTATCGAGTATTTACACTGATGGGTGACGGCGAGCAGGCTGAAGGATCTATATGGGAAGCTGCTATGGCGGCAGCCCACTATAAGCTAGACAATTTAGTTGCTATTATTGATCGTAATAAACTACAAATTTCCGGAACGACAGATTTTGTCATGGAACTAGAACCTCTAGAAGACAAATGGAAAGCTTTTGGCTGGGAGGTTATCGCAGTAGACGGTCATGATATAGAAAAAATGCAGCAAATATTTGCTGCAGCACCAATCCTGAAAGGAAAACCTACATTGGTGATGGCTTATACAACCAAAGGCAAAGGGGTATGTTACATGGAAAATGTGCCCCATTGGCACCATGGTGTACCCACGGTGGAAGAATATGAGCAGGCACTTGAGGAACTGTGTAACAATGGAGGGGTGCAAGCATGAATAAGATACCAAATCGACAAATCATCTGTGACACACTAGTTGAGTTTGGCAAGAATGATCAAGATATTATGGTTCTGACTAGTGATTCCAGGGGATCCGCTTCCATGAGGAATTTCGCCAAGGAATTGCCAGAACAGCTCATTGAAGTTGGCATTGCCGAGCAAAATTTAGTAGGTATTGCTGCTGGTCTTGCTGCTTCAGGTAAAAAACCTTTTATCGCTTCCCCAGCTTGTTTCTTATCCATGCGCAGCATTGAGCAAATAAAAGTAGATATTGCCTATTCCAGAACCAATGTAAAACTAATTGGTATTAGTGGTGGTCTAAGTTACGGCGCACTTGGCATGTCCCACCATTCCCTGCAGGATATTGCTGTAATGCGTGCCATACCAGGAATTGATATTATTCTGCCTGCAGATCGCTTTGAGACTAGGCTCGCTATCAAAGCTTTACTTAAAAATAAGAGAGCCGCTTATGTGAGAATCGGTCGTAATGCAGTCGCAGATATATATGAATCAGATGATTATGATTTCCGGATT
>JBEQCC010000219.1:0-4695 GCA_041639455.1 Pelosinus sp.
ATTTTAAGAATACAGTTTCTATCCATTAACCTCAATAGCTGACGAGCGTGTTACGCCGTCTTCTGCCTTTCATTTTCCAAACGAACAGCTTGTTGAGGTTCCTTAATGTATAGGATAATGAAAGCTCCTGCTATTGGACCAATGGCTAACATAGCAAACGCATAGAAAAAATTATTAGTTGCGTCGATTACTGCACCTACCGCCAATGGTGAAATAAGTGATCCAAGCTGCCAAATTGCATTTACGAAGCCTATAGCAGTACCAACTAAATTAGGAGAAACTAACTCTCCCACTAAGGTACTTATTACAGGGCTATAGACAAATGCGGCAATACCGAGTAACGGCGCAAGAATATATAGAACTTGCATGCTCTTATTTACTCCGAACCATAGTAATAAGATTCCGAATGATATAAGCATCACGAATAGTAAATACTTACGCTTACCACTCAGCAGGTCGTGCATTAACCCTGCTATTGGTTTACAAAGAAGTGCTGCCGCCCCATAAGTGGACATCACTGCACCTACTTGAACTAGACTATCGAAATAACAACAAAATCAGCATCTTGTAAAGTTTCTTCAATGGTTTTTACCGCTTTATACTGCCACTTACCTTGCGTCTCTTTTTTATTCGATAAGATATTCCCAACCTTTTCATTTGTTAACGCCGCTTCAAAATCTATATCATATAATGCTACAGTACCAGAAATTCCGGCTTCTAAAGCCAAATCATTCATTAAGCTCTTCGCCCAAAGCTGAGAGCCGCCGCCAATATATGCGATCTTAATATCACTAACAAGCCCTTCACAATAATTCATTTTCTCACCCCTTGATAATTCATATTAATAAAGAGGACTTGATTCAGGTGAAGTTTTAATTCCGCCTGAATTAGTTGAACTTATCCTTAGGACTTAGCCGCTCTAAGACTCCCACTTGTAGGAGATGGGAGTCTTAGAGCAGTTTAGTCATCAGATTAAATTCCATTTTTATAATGCAATTATTTACCTTTCAAGCCATTCTTTTAATTTAATATTTTTTTTGGTATCCCTGCTTTAAACAATTAATTGCTTAATAATTTATATCCTTTTTAGCCATATCATCGGAAGATTGACTTTTTTTAGATTTATTGTATTTTATCCAATTTGCATATCCTACTGAATTATTACCCCATAAATTTTCATACTTCCATCCGGTTAAAGCCTCAACAGTGCTGCGAGTTATATCATCTACGTCACTTTTAAGACCGCCATTTTTTATTCTTTCAAGTTCTTTTTTAAGTATAGAATGTGATGCATCTGTAATCCTAAATTTATAGGACCCTATAATACCTACGATGAGAAATGCTAAAGGTACCACTACCAATATAGCCACCATAGCTTCCAAGGCTTCATGAGGCTGTTGTTTTACACCAGATACAAAATTAAATTGCTGCAATATAATTCCAACAACGAAAATCGCAAGGGCTTGTGAGGCTTTCCTTAAAAAAGACATAAATCCGGCAAAAACACCTTCTCTTCTATCACCAGATACAATTTCGTCTACATCAGGGACAAAGGTATAATTGTTCCAAGGAATAAAGTTAATTCCGCCTCTTCCAAGCCCAGCAACAGCTGACACTACATACAAGAGAATTACATTATCAGCACCAGCACCATATATGGCCAAATATCCAAAAATACTTAGCATAAACAGAGAAGATACAAATCTAAAGGCTGATCCAGGACTCACTTTCAATGTCACATATGTAGCTATTCCCACGCCAGCAATTTGGAATATATACATGGTAGCCAGCAAATTTGATACTAAAACAGCATCTTTAAAAAGAGCAAACACGATAAAGTAAGTGAATACGGCATTGAAAGTGTCTTGCGCTAGATATCCGCCTATGTACATTCCTAGGTGAGCTCTGAATGTTTGAATTCTAAATGTTGTGATTAAATCGATATAAATTTTTTGTATGTTCTGTCCAATACTCAATTTTACTTTTGCCTTTTTAGACTCTATGGATTTTATTTCTTCTAACGATCTTTCCCAGGTAAAGTTATATACAAGTATTAGTACAACTATGAATATACCGGTAAAAATGGCTCCTGCATATAAAAAGGATCCTGAAGATTCCTTTCCCAAAGCGTTGATTAATCTCCCTGGCAAGAATGCTGCTACAAATGCCGAAAACTGAGCACAATACATTCTGGCACTGGTAAGTTTTGCACGCACTTTATAATCTGACGTCATTTCCGCTGCTAATGTATCGTAAGGGATTAATATCATGGTGTAAACAATTTCAAATATGATATATGTCATAAGATAGTATAGATACGAGAAACCACTCATCCATATAAATGAATAACAAATGACCAGTGGAATACTGATCAGTAAAAAGAATTTTCGCCGGCCAAATCTTCTCCCTAGGCGAGTTTTATGAAAATTATCGGTTATAAAGCCCATAGTAGGACTAGCTACTGCATCAACAATACGCGCCAATGCAAATATAGAGCTCGCTTCCACTAATGTTAGACCGCAAAATGTAGTATAGAAATATAACAACCATGCACTCGTTAATGCAAAAGCCCCCGCTCCTATGAAATCGGTTATACCATAGGAAAAATAATTGATAAATTTTAATTTTCGCACTTCTCCAATCATAATAAACACTCTTCCTTTCAAAATATGATTTAGTCCAATTACATTGCTTTGCCTAGCAACAACAATAAAAGCCTTCCTTCTCTCCGCTAATTTCATCAATTGAAAAATGCATTTAGCTGTAATAGGTCTAAGCTCAAAATTATGAATAAAAAATATAATGATTGGAAAGTAGGTAACATTACGAAAGTACATACTAAAAGAAGAGTATTAAATATAATTATGCAGATACTCTGACAGACATAATATTGCAAGCGATTGTCCATAGGGCATAGAAGTAAGGGGTATATCTTTATATTCTTGAATGGTATTAAAGATAGGTGTCCCAAAAGAGACATTTTGAAGTTCGCCATCTTCGCTTGTATTATTCAAGATCCCCTGTATTGCCTTAATCGCTATCCCTTCATATTTCTTATTAATATAACGCTTGCGAACTGCCTTCAATATGCCATAAGCAAAACCAGCTGTAGCTGAAGCTTCTAAATACGAACTATCATCATCTAATATGGTATGCCACAAGCCGCTATGTTCATCTTGGTATTTAGCCAATGCTTCTACTTGATTTTTTAATGCATCTAGGAGAAATTCTTTTATAGAACCATCCTCATTCCAGTCCAAAAGTTCTAAGAATTCAGGTATAGCTACTGTTATCCAGCAATTTCCTCTTGCCCATAAAGCATTAGCAAAATTATGCCGCCCTTCAAAATTCCAACCATGAAACCAAAGCCCCGTTTTTTTGTCTGTCAAATACTTGATGTGTAATAAAAATTGCTTCTTTGCTTCTTCTATATACGCAAGATTATTGAAAAGCTTACCTACTTTTGCCAAGGGCAATACACACATCATTAAGGTATCATCCCAAATTTGTTGCTTATTTTCACTATTATAAACAATATGCTGCAATCCATTTTCTTCTGTTCTGGGCATCTCATACATGACCCAATCCATCCATTGTTCTAAATAAGGCAAATAGTATTTATTCTTCGTATCTTCATATAAGTACGCTAAGGTCAAGAAGGGTGACACGGTATTGACGTTTTTTGTTGTGCTCTCTTCTGCAAACCGCGCAGCAAACCAATCATTTATAATACATAAAGCTTTTTTGTCTTGGGTTAATTCATAGTACTTATACATTCCATATAACCCGATTCCATGGGTCCATTCCCAGCCGCCCCAGCCTTTCGTATCTATAATCCTTCCATCGTCAAGCTTTAATAGAAACTGTCCAGTTTCGTCTTTAATATTGATTAAATTATCCATAAGTAAATTTATTTTGTGTACTATATCTCTTCTTCCAACACCCTTTAAGCTATTTGCCATAAATTCATTAACACTCCTTTTCTACTTTATAGTCATTTTAAAAAGAACACTTCTTGCAAGTTAACTGTCACCGGAGAATTATCAGAATGAGTCTCTATCACCTCCTTCATATAGGCACATCATTTCTGGCAAACCAGTGATTCACTACTTTACGCCATTGACTCTCATCTACAATTCCAAATACCATTATATTTTGTTGTTTAATGTTTATTTATATTGTTTTAGCACAATGAAATTGTTTCATAAATTAACTCTTGTTTTAATTGTATTTTCCTGAAATTTCCATCTTAATTCTATCACTATTATCTTCTTTGTCAATATTAAAACAGATATAATCATTATCTATATTTTGTTTTTTCTTTTATTATATTTGTTCTTCTTTCTAAACACTTTATCTATATGTCTGTTTTAGTTTGATATACAGTCACTATACCGTTATAATATAAATAAGTGACAGATTTGAATACAAAGGAGAAATCTTATGCTCGCTATAGAACGACGACAGAAGATTGTTAAAATTATTCAAACAGACAGAAAAGTACATGTATCAAATTTGAGTCAATTATTTGATGTCACAGAAGAAACCATTCGCCGTGACTTAGAAAAATTAGAAAACGATAATATGCTGACTCGTACTTACGGAGGTGCTGTCCTCAACCAACATACAAGCGAAGATTTATCCTTTCCTACAAGAAAATCAATCAATAGTGAGCTTAAACAGAAAATTGCCCTA
>JBEQCC010000219.1:4705-5430 GCA_041639455.1 Pelosinus sp.
GCTAATCAATAATGATACCACTATTATGATGGATACAAGCACCACTTGTTTAGAACTCCTACCTATCCTTCAGGACAAGAAGAATATAACCATTATTACGAATTCGATTAAAATTCCTCATGACTTTAGCAATTCAGATTTTACTATTATTTCGACTGGTGGAACACTTCGTGCTTCCTCTCTTGCACTGGTAGGATCCGTCGCCCATAATACACTCCAAAACTATTATGTTGATATGACAATCATGAGTTGTAAAGGACTTTCCTTAGATAAAGGTATTATGGAGTCAAATGAGCCTGAAAGTGAATTAAAAAAAAGGATGGTCAAACAAGCAGAAAAAGTCATTCTGCTAGCAGACCATACTAAATTTAATAAAACCGCGTTTATAAAACTTTTTGATTTTAGTTATATTGATTATGTAATTACGGACTGCGAACCTGCCGTCAATTGGCTGGATCTCTTTAAAGAGCATAATATCCAAGCAATTTTTTAACATCAACCTGTAAAGGGAAATCGAAAACAATGAAGGTGTCGTTATGAATGGAGCAATCATACTTTTGTGTCTAATTTGGGGAATGAATTGGGTGGTAATGAAAGAAGCAATTCAAGTGTTCCCACCAGTGCTATTTACTACCTATCGTTTTGTTTTAGGATCTATGGTATTGCTTAGTATAACCTATTTCAAAAAAATACCGATTCCACGACGTGAGGACTGGAAATGGATT
>JBEQCC010000220.1:0-5418 GCA_041639455.1 Pelosinus sp.
GTGCGACAGCTTTATTTAAAGCAGCTGGTGCCAAGAGGATTGCAGACTATGCCCATGTCTCTGCAGAGGATGTGGAGGCGTATGTGGAAAAGGTCGAGGCAAATATTGAATATTTACCTCAAAATGAAATTGAAAAAAAAGTAGAAATTGCTATGGGGAAAGCTTGTACCTCTTTAGCGGTAGAACGCCATGTCGGACAGCTTGAAACGATATTCACATGTTTTGGTTCTGCCTTTGTACAAAAAGGCAAGGATCTGAGTGATGTTAAGACGGTGGTAGGTACTGGTGGCGTAATTGTCCATCATGAACAGCCGAAAGAAATTTTAAAGGGTGCAGCATACAGTGAAAGCACGCCTGAAATGTTAAAGCCTGAGTGTCCAAAGTACTTGATTGATGAAGAGTACATTATGGCATCCATGGGTTTATTAAGTGAAGTATATCCGGATGTAGCAGTACGAATGATGAAAAAATATATTGTACGGGGGTAGCAGTAATGGAATTGAAAAATAAAAAGTGGACACATGATCATTTCTATGGTGTACGCGAAGAAATATTGAAACATTGGCCAACAGGTGCTGATGTAAATTTTGAAGAAGCTGTTAAATATCATGAAACAATCCCAGCGAAAAAACATTTTGCAAAGCGTTTAGTGAAAGCGAAGAAGAATGGTGAAACATTAACTCAGCCTAGAGCAGGGGTTGCATTATTGGATGAACACATCAATCTTTTGAACTTTTTGCGTACAGAGGGAGAAGCGGATCTTCTGCCTACTACGATTGATAGTTATACTCGTCAAAATCAATATGAAAATTGTGCAAATGCAATTGAAGAAAGTGTGAAAGCTGGTCGTTCCTTGTTAAATGGTTTTCCGGCAGTAAATCATGGAGTTCATGGTGTACGTAAACTGGTAGAAAGTGTCGATGGTCCATTGCAAGTACGCCATGGTACGCCGGATGCCCGTTTATTAACAGAAATCACATTAGCAGGTGGATTCACATCCTATGAGGGAGGCGGTATCTCCTATAACATTCCTTATGCCAAAAGCGTTTCGCTGGAAAAAACAATTTATGATTGGCAGTATAATGACCGTTTGGTAGGTATTTATGCTGAGCATGGCATTGAAATTAACAGAGAGCCTTTTGGACCTTTAACAGGTACGCTAGTACCACCTTGTATTTCTCATGCAGTAGCCATCATTGAAGGTATTTTGGCAGCAGAGCAGGGTGTTAAAAATATTACATTAGGTTATGGTCAATGTGGTAATCTATTCCAAGACGTTGCAGCGATTAAAGCTTTAGAACAGCTGGCAGAAGAATATCTGGTAAAACATGGATATAGTGACTGCGTATTAACTACTGTGTTCCATCAATGGATGGGCGGATTCCCACAAGATGAAGCAAAGGCATTTGCTGTAATTTCTTGGGGCGCAGCAGCTGCTGCCTTAGCAAAGGCTACCAAAGTTATTGTTAAGACTCCTCATGAAGCCTTAGGGATTCCTACCAAAGAAGCTAATGCCATGGGACTACGCGCAACGAAGCAATTAATCAATATGTTGGCAGACCAACCATTCCCGATGACTGCGGAAGTAGATATCGAAGTGGAAATGATAAAAGCAGAAACACGTTGTATTTTAGATAAAGTTTTTGAACTTGGCAATGGAGATTTTGCATCTGGCAGCGTTCGTGCCTTTGAAGCCGGCGTTCTGGACGTACCTTTTGCTCCTAGTCAGTATTCCTTGAATAAAATTCTGCCAGCTCGTGATAATAACGGCGCTGTACGATTATTTGATGTAGGAAATCTACCTTTCACACAGGATATTATTGACTTCCATAAAGCTAAAATTGATGCTCGTGCAAAAGAAGAAGGACGTAAAGCAAGTTTCCAAATGGTTATTGATGATATTTATGCGATTTCCAAGGGACGTTTAGTAGGCAGACCTAATAAATAAATCTTAAATTCAGCAGGGCGGCAAAAAGGTATTCTGCCTTATGCCGCCCTACATAAAAAGGAATGGAGAGTGTAATCATGAAAATTGTAAATGTTGTATGTTCAAAAGGTCGCACTGGTTTTTATTTTGATGATCAACGGGCGATTAAAGCGGGAGCTCAGCATGATGGTTTTAGCTATGTAGGAGAAACGGTTACTCCTGGATTTCATTCTATTCGTCAAACTGGGGAAGCTGTATCCGTAATGATCGTATTAGAAGATGGACAAGTGGCTTACGGCGATTGCGCTGCTGTACAATACAGCGGAGCAGGCGGACGTGATCCTTTGTTTTTAGCCGAAGATTTCATTCCTGTGATTGAACAAGAAATTAAACCACGTCTCGTAGGTCGTGAATTAACTTCCTTCAGACAATTGGCAGGCGAAATTGACAGCATGGTTGATGCTAAAACAGGTAAGCTTATCCATACTGCTCTGCGTTATGGCGTAACCCAAGCAATTTTAGATGCTGTCTCCAAAGCAAAACATAAATTGATGTGTGAAGTAGTTGCAGAAGAATATAATACGACTGTTAGTGAAACTGCAATTGATATTTTTACCCAGTCTGGGGATAATCGCTATGATAATGCTGATAAAATGATCATCAAAGGGGCACAGGTATTACCTCATGCCTTAATTAATAATGTAGAAGAAAAATTAGGCAAGAATGGTGAATTGCTGCTGGAATATGTTACTTGGTTGAAGAATCGGATACTAAGCTTGCGTACCAGCGATTCTTATAATCCTGTACTGCACATTGATGTCTATGGCACAATTGGTGCTGCCTTTGATCTGGATACCGAAAGAATGGTTTCTTATTTCCGTGAATTAGAAAAAGCGGCTGCTCCTTTAAAGCTTCGCATTGAAGGTCCAATGGATGTAGAAGATCGGGAAAAACAAATGTTAGCATTAAAAGAAATTACGGCTCGTTTGCACGAAGAAAAGATCAATGTAGAAGTGGTTGCTGATGAATGGTGCAATACACTAGAAGATATTAAATATTTTGCTGATAATAATGCTGGTGATATGCTGCAAATCAAAACACCGGATTTAGGTGGAATTAACAATACTATCGAAGCTGTTTTATATTGTAAAGAAAAAGGTGTAGGTGCATACCAAGGTGGTACTTGCAACGAAACAGATCGTTCCGCACAGGTTTGTGTACACCTTGCAATGGCAACTAAACCAGTACAGATGTTAGCAAAACCAGGCATGGGCGTGGATGAAGGCATCATGATTGTCTATAATGAGATGCAACGTATCTTAGCGGTTCGCCAGGCTCGTAAGGCGTAAATATGAGAATGTTAATGCATGAGCAATTAATGTATGCTAGTTATTTTGCACCCAGAGGACGTAATCGGATGTTTGTTTTGGGGCAGCAGATTAGTGAACGTTATTTGTCACCACTGGATAGGCTGATTGGTATCGTTGGTGGTCCTGGTGCAGGTAAATCTTCCTTAATTAAAGGAATGTTTCCTGGATTAGAATTAACAAATGATGATGATGGTGTAAATGTACGTCCTTTGCCTTTGCTCAAAAATATAGAAAAAGATTTCTTTTCCAGTCATACCTATCATATTGATATTCGTTTTGAGTTGGCATTTACTCAACTTCATGTATTAGCAGATGCTATTAAAAAAGCATTATCTCATGATAAACGGGTCATAGTAGAACATTTTGATCTGTTATATCCTGTACTGGGGGCAAATGCTGACGTGCTCTTAGGCGTAGGTGGCGAGGTTATCGCTGTTCGTCCTAATGTTTTTGGTCCTTTTCCCCAGGAAATTGCTGATGTGGTTGTAAAGACGTTAAAGTATCGTAAAATGGCTCATACTGCTGAAGATCTGACAGAAAGTATTTTATTAAAAGATTATGGTGCTATCTTGCCTTTTGGTCACAGAGATGTACATCATGGTTTTGTCCTGGAATATCCTGTAGAGCTTGATGCAGATCTAAAGGAAGTTGAAAAAAAAGTTATGGCATTCATTGATGAGGGTCTGAAGGTTTGTTACTCAGATGAAGGACATATTGAAATTGGTGATGTTTCATGGGCGTGTACGGGACCGCGGACTCATGTGCATAATACAGAAAATATTGAGGGTTTTCGCCTGCTCCATGAATATAAATATGATCCTAAAACGAAAACCTACCTTATTATTGGTTTGGTAGGGCCATTAGAGGAGAATCTTGATGGTTTTTCCAGCATGATCTTTCATGCATCATTGTAAAAGTGTATAATTAGCTGTAAATGGGTACTGTCTTCTTTAAAAGAAGGCAGTACCCATAAGAGCATCAAAATCATGATTGCACAAAGATTACATATAAAGAAATTTCATTAGGAGGTTAGAAAAATGGCAAGTATTGCGAAAACTGCTCAAGCTGGGACCTTAGAATCAAGTGATGTTATGATTACTGTAGCTCCTGGTACCCAAGGGAGCGGCATTGTTATTGAATTAGAAAGTATTGTTTTAGCTCAGTACGGTGAAGATATTAAGATCATCTTAGAGAAAACGGTGAAGGATCAGGGGATTACGGATATCTATATTAAGGCGGTTGACCGGGGAGCGCTGGATTGTACCATCTGCGCCCGGACTCTGGCGGCATTAAGCCGTGCAGGAGCTGTGCTAAAGGAGGCAATCGTATAATGGATCTAAGAAGAAGTATGTTATTTATTCCGGGGAATAATCCGGGGATGCTGCAAAATGGCGGTGTATTTGGAGCAGATTCAGTTATTTTGGATTTGGAAGATGCTGTGGCACCTATGGAAAAAGATGCAGCCCGGTTTCTGGTAGCCCAGGCTCTGCGCACTGTGGATTATGGAGCTAGTGAAACTGTGGTTCGGATTAATCCTTTAGATACCTTTGCTGCTGTGGATATTAAAGCGATTGTTCCATGTTGTCCTAATGCAATTCTGGTGCCGAAAGTAGAAAGTGCAGCTGATATTCAGCAAGTGGCTGCTATGATTGCCGCGGCGGAAAAACCAGATCAAACACCTGTGAAGATTATTGCTCTATTAGAAACACCTTGCGGGATTGTCGAAGCGTATCATATTGCGAAAGCGGATCCGAGGGTAGTTGCTCTTGCTTTAGGTGCAGAAGATTATACAGCAGGTCTGGGTGCTATGCGTACCAAAGAAGGTACTGAGATATTTACAGCACGTACCATTGTTATCAATGCGGCTGCAGCTGCAAATGTTCAATCCATTGATACTCCTCATACCGATGCGAATGACGAAGAAGGACTGCTTGCCGATACACAGATGGCTAAAAGATTAGGCTTCAAGGGGAAATTGTCCATCAATCCCAGGCAGGTTGATATAATTCATACTGTATTTAACCCAAGTCTAAATGATATCGATTGGGCTCAGCAAGTCATCCATGCCATTCGTAAAGCAGAAGCTGAAGGATCAGGCGTGGCCTCATTAAATGGTAAGAT
>JBEQCC010000221.1:0-5382 GCA_041639455.1 Pelosinus sp.
AAAGGAACCTCCTGAACCGCAGCAGCGATCAGGTGCTTTCATTTCGACAAAGTGTAAGCCAGGGATCGATTTTAGAACCTCTCTAGGCTGTTTTGTGACTTTAATGCCTCGTGCCATATGGCATGGGTCATGCATTGTCACAGTAGCATTTACCGGACCTAGTTTTGTTTTATCAATTTTTACAATATCAATGAGAAACTCACTAATTTCATAGGTTTTCTTAGCCAGTTTTTCAGTCATAGCACTCATTTTTGGATTATCATGGAAAAGATGAGGAAATTCAATGCGGAAAGCTTCTGTACAGGAACCGCAAGCGGAGACAATGTAGTCAAAGTTGTAGCTGTCAAAAGTTTCAATATTGTGTTTGGCTAGTATTTTAGCAGAATCTACGTCGCCAGACATATATACTGGTGTACCGCAGCAATGCTGCATACTAGGCATTGTTACTTCTATATTATTTTCTTTTAGGACATTGATGACGGATCGTCCAACATCAGTATAGATATAGTTGATTGTACAGCCAGTAAAGAATCCAACTCGCATTGTAGGTCTGTCAACTTTTATTACTTCAGGATATTGGCTTCTAAGGGGAGTGGAGGCAAAAGGAGCTGTTACCCTTTTGTAGTCCATTCCTGGCATTGGAAAACGAGCTAAGGCTGCCATTTTGCCAGGTATTTTTTTGAAAGATAATGGACCAAAGATACCTGCCATTCGTAGAGAAAAGTCAAATAGATGTCTGTTTTTTAAGAGGGCAAATACTTTTTTCTTAATAGGGTGCAGACCACGTGCTTTTACAGCAGCTTGGCGTCCACGGAGGATTAATTCATCAGCTGGTACGCCACAAGGACATTTTGCTGTACAAGCTTTGCATGAAACGCATTTGGACATAGCCGTATCAAAGGCAGCAGAAAGGGGGATTGAGCCTTTAAGAACTCCTTCCATTAACGATAGTTTACCGCGTGCTACTGCAGCTTCCTTACCAACTTCTTTATATACAGGGCAGACTTCCATGCAATTGCCGCATTTCATACAATTGGCAAGAGCATCTTGAAGGTCTGATAATAAAGCTTTATCGTGTTCATTTATATCCTTAGCTGTTATTGTTTCAGTCATATTAACACTCTCCCACTAATTTTCCTGGGTTTAAAATCAAGTTAGGATCAAGTGCACGCTTGATTGATCTCATCGCATTCATGGTTACTAGACCATGTTGCTGTTCCATCCATGGTAGTTTGCCAAGACCAATGCCGTGTTCTCCACTTAATGTACCGCCTAAAGCAATTGCCGCTTTAAACATTTCATCCATAGCTTGGTAGACTCGTTCCATTTCTTCTGGAATACGAATATCACACACAATTGTAGGATGCATATTGCCATCGCCAGCGTGGCCAAAGGTACCCATTGTCACATTATGTTTTTTTGCAATGCTGCTTACTTCACGAAGGAAATCAGGTACTTTATTACGAGGTACAGTGGCATCTTCTACATAGGTGGTAGGACGAAGTTTGGCCAAAGCTGGCAAAGCAGCACGACGAGCGGCCCACAACTTATCGCGTTCAGCATCATCTTTAGCGATTTGTACCAAATCAGCATGATTTGCTTTAAGAGCTTCCATAACTTTTTCAGCTTCTTTTTCTACAACGATGGGGTTGCCATCGACTTCAATTAAAAGTACGGCTTCTGCATCTAGTGGCAGGCCTACTTTAGCATAATCTTCTACGGTGCGAATTGTAGCGTTATCCATAATTTCTAGAGTGGCAGGGATGATTTTTGCTGCAATAATAGCGGAAACTGCTTTGCCGGCATTATCAAGATCTTTAAAGATTGCCATCATAGCTTTTTTGGCTTCAGGTGCAGGAACCAGTTTGGAAATAATTTTAGTGATGACACACAAGGTGCCTTCTGATCCAGTAAAGAGTTTAGTCATATCATAACCAGAAACATCTTTAACATTTTTTCCGCCTGTATTTATAATATCCCCGTTTGCTAAGACAACTTCTAAACCCATAACATAATGTTTAGAAACGCCGTATTTTAGACCACGCAAGCCGCCCGCATTTTCTGCTACCGTGCCGCCTAAGGTTGCAGTTGCCACAGTACCAGGATCAGGAGGATAAATAAGACCCAATGAAGCTATTTCTTTATTTAAATCAGCCACAATAACGCCGGGTTCTGCTACAGCTACTAGGTTTTCTAAATCAACTTCTAAAATTTTATTTAGGCGAGTCATTAATAATACAATGCCGCCTTTTGTAGGGACACAGCCTGCACTAAGATTAGTACCTGATCCTCTGGTATATACCGGGATGCGATTTTCATTGGCCAGTTTTAAAACTTTAGAAGTTTCTGCAGTATTAGCTGGTGATACAACAGCATCTGGCATGTGAGCATGACCAGGTGTTGCATCATAGGAGTAACAGTATAAGTCCTCGGCACTTGTCAATACATTTTCTTCTCCAACAATCTCTTTCAACGCATTGATGTGGTGTTTTTCCATTTTCAATAACCCCTTTATCTTTTAATTGGAACCTTAATGATAAAAAATAATACCTTTATTGTAACATGTTTGAAAAATACAAACTATTTGTATTTTCACTTAAATATGATTAAAAGTAAATAAGGTATATACAGTAAAAAAGTGTAGGGATATATCCTACACTTATGTAGGATATATCCCTACATCTTGATGGCCAATTAAATCGTTATTAGTTTATATTGAATTGCATAATTCACTAAATCAGACTTTTTATGGATATTTAATTTATTCATGATCCGTGAACGATAGGTGTCAATGGTTTTGGGGCTGAGAGAAAGAATAACGGCAATTTCGCTATTGGTATGGCCTAGAGCCAGAAAGCGAAGCACTTCACGCTCACGTACACTGAGCACTTTATATGGATGCTGCAGATCATACGTATCAGAGTCGGTATAAAGTAAATTATTCAATAAGGATTGAGAGAGCTTTTCACTTAAATAACGCTTACCTTTATGAATCTTAATAATACTTTCGATTAGTTCTGTATCTGCTGACTTTTTTAAGACATAGCTATTGGCTCCGGAACGCATGACTTCCTTAATATATTCTTCATCATCGTACATACTTAAAACCAGAATCGGACATGTTAGTCCTCGGGAGCGAATTTCTTTAATGCAATCAATACCATTCATATCTGGCATTGACAAGTCAAGTATTAGAACATCAGGAACAAGGGATTTGACCAAGGAGATCGCTTCAATGCCATTTTCTGCTTCTCCTATTACTTCAAATTGAGGATCACTATTGAGCAGTGATTTTAATCCTGAACGTAAAACAGCGTGATCATCAGCTAAAATAATACGGATCTTATTTATAATGACACCCCCCCTCTTTAAAGCATAGAAACTCTTACTTATACTGTAACATATAAAAAAAAACACGTAAACCTAATTACAGGATTGATTGATCAAAGGGGAATTGGCTAAGGCTGATTGCAAGGCAAAAGTATGTTGCTTGGAGGAAGGCGAATAGCATATTGCATACAACCCAGTTATAAGTGTTGTTGTCCGCGGAGAGTAAACATGTTAATATGATAATAGATGAACAGGTGAATATATTCAGGAGTTTTGATTTACATGCATCTTGAAGGAGATGAAATTTTAAATGAATATTTTTGATGTAATTGGTCCAGTCATGATTGGTCCTTCCAGCTCCCATACAGCTGGTGCAGTGCGTTTAGGAAATTTAGCATTAGCTATTTTAGGAGAAGGCGTGAAAGAGGCTGTGATTGGCTTGCATGGTTCTTTTGCGCAAACGTATCGAGGACATGGTACCGATTTGGCCCTGGCAGCTGGTCTGCAGGGATGGACAACGGATGATAGCCGTATTCCTAAATCTTTCGATTCAGCAAAAGAGTCAGAAATTGAAATCTCTTTTACGACTATTAGTCTAGGTGATCTATCTCATCCTAATTCTGTTCGATTCTGGATGACGGGTGTGAATGGAAATAAGTGCACAGTAACGGGGGCATCGATTGGTGGAGGTCGTGTTGCGGTTACGAATATAGATGATTTTCCTGTAAAATTTAGTGGTGAATTCCCAGCCATTTTGACAATGCACCGTGATCGTCCTGGTGCCATTGCCTTAGTTACAAGTATTTTGTCTACACAAGGTGTGAATGTTGCACAGATGAAGGTATTTCGTAAACAAAAAGGTGGTTTAGCAGCTATGATTGTTGAGACTGATCAACCAATTGACGATGCCGCATTTGAGGTCATTGGAAAGTTGCCTCATATACAAGCGGTGCGCCGTATTCAGTTAGTATAAGATGGTAAAGTGATGAGGTGAAAAAAGTATGGAAGAAAAGTTATCTCTGCAGGAATGGATTGATCTAGCAGAAACAGAAAATAAAAGTTTTGGTGATTTTTGAATAGAATTCCAAGCAATAGAGTTAGAGATGGAAAAAAGAGTTTTACTAGAGCGTATGGAAGAGATGTTACATGTAATGGAGCAGTCTGTTGTGATTGGCCTTACAGGTGTTACTTCTATGGGAGGACTGGTTGGTGGTAATGGAAAAAAAGTAGAGACTTACAGGGCCGAGTCTGCTGATAAGAGTGTTGTAGGCAGTGTGATGTCTAAAGCCATAATGATTGCCTTGGCTGTAGGAGAAGCGAATGCGTCCATGGGGCGTATTGTGGCTGCTCCTACGGCAGGTGCCAGCGGTACTTTGCCGGCTGTTTTATTTTCCTTGTCTGAAGCTCGTGGTTCTTCTGTGGAAGAACTTGGAAAAGCTTTGATAGTGGCAGGTGCTATTGGCATGGTGATTGCCTCCAGAGCTTCGTTGTCAGGAGCGGCTGGTGGCTGTCAAGCTGAGTGCGGCTCGGCTGCGGCTATGGCAGCCGGTGCAGCTGTAGAACTATATGGGGGCAGTCCTAAGCAAATAGGGCATGCAGTCGCAATTACCTTAAAAAATATGTTGGGATTGGTTTGTGATCCGGTGGCCGGATTAGTGGAGGTACCTTGTGTAAAACGTAATGCAGGGGCCGCTGCTCAAGCGATGGTAGCTGCTGAAATGTCATTAGCTGGAATTTGCAGTGTCATACCTGTTGATGAAGTAATTGATGCTATGGCTGCAGTTGGAAACGCAATGTCTTGTACCTTGAAAGAAACCGCTCAAGGCGGGCTGGCTGTATCACCGACAGGAATTTTTCTAGCCAATAAGCTATTTGCCAAAGTGGAATCATAGTACATATGATCTATATGCTGCGGATGTTGTAATTTGAATTTTATTAAAAGTAATTTTTAACCTGAATTTACAGGAGTTTTTTTCTTTACAACGAAAATAATAAGATATTAAGTCAAAATTAAAGGAGAATGAATATGAAGACTGTAGTTAATACTGATTT
>JBEQCC010000222.1:0-5326 GCA_041639455.1 Pelosinus sp.
GCATCGGAAGGTGGTTATGTGGCTGGAAGCCAAGCGCTGATTGATTATTTAATAAATAAAGCCCGCAGTTTTATTTTCTCTACCGCTTTATCTCCAGCAACAATTGGGGCGGCTCATGGGGCACTGCTAGAGCTGCAAAATCACCCAGAGCTGGTTGAGACTGTATTACAGAATGCTCAATATGTACGAGAGACATTAACCGCTGCCGGCGTGCCTGTAGAAGGAAATATGACTCCTATACTGCCCATTATAGTAGGAGAAGCAGCCCTTGCGGTAACCATGGTTGAATTGTTAAAGGAAGAAGGCTTACTCATATCAGCCATCCGCCCGCCGACAGTACCCCCTGGCAGCAGCCGATTGCGTCTGACGATATCCGCTGCCCATGACAGGAAAGAACTAGCGAAAGCTGTGGAAAGCATCATTGCAGTGAGTAAGAAAGTAAAGTTAATAGTATGAATTTTTAGGAGAACGTTAAACGCTCCCCTTTGTGTTCTTCGTGTCCGCGTAAGCGGCTTTGCGTCTTCGCGTTTTAAAAATATTTTTTTATGGTAAAGCGCAAAAAGGAAATATAAAGAGGTGATAGTATGACCGGTTTATTTATTACAGCAACGGATACTGAGGTTGGCAAGACTGTGATTACAGGAGCCGTTGCTGCAGCGCTCAGAGGAAGGGGCTGTGATGTGGGCGTTATGAAGCCGGTGGCTTCCGGCGGCGTAGCGGATCGAATGGGAAATCTTATGGCTGAAGATGCTGCTTTTTTAATGCAGGCAGCAGGCATTGATTCAAAAGAGAGTCGATTGGTGAACCCTGTATGCTTGGCTCCTGCATTGACTCCTGCCGTAGCAGCCGCCATTAGTGGCGTAACAATCAATACGCAGGATATTATTACCTCCTTTCAGCAGCTAACCCAGCTTCATGACTCCGTTATTGTAGAAGGCGTAGGAGGCATCGTTGCTCCATTATGGAAAAGCTACACGGTGGCTGATTTGATGTCTGAATTAGCACTGCCAATTATTGTCGTTACCAGGCCCAACCTTGGAACCATAAATCATACGGTATTGACAGTCGAATATGGACGCAGCCGTGGATTAGATATAGCAGGAATCATAATAAATGGCTGGAAGCAGGATCATGCGGGTATTTTAGAAACCTCTAATGAAGGGTATATAAAAGAAATGACAGGATTACCTATTTTGGGTAAGTTTCCTTATGCCCCTGGAATCAGTGTACCCAAGGGAAAAACTGCAGGTTTAGGGCAGTTAGCGGAAGAACATTTACAGATGGATGCAATTTTCGAAGTGATAAGGGGGAGGAAAGGGTTATGAGCAGTATCGAAGAAAAGGATAAAGAATATATCTGGCATCCTTTCACGCAAATGCAGGAATGGGTGGCACAGCCTCAGATAGTCATTGAAGCAGCGGAAGGTATCAAGCTCATTGACGACCGGGGTAATCGCTATTATGATGGTGTATCTTCTTTATGGGTCAATCTTCATGGGCATCGTCACCCTGTCATTGACCAGGCGATTACTGAACAATTGGGGAAAGTCGCTCATACTACCATGTTAGGCTTGGTGAATGTGCCAGCAGCTAAACTGGCAGAAGAATTAATGGCGGTTGTACCCCAGGGGTTAAAGAAGCTCTTTTATTCTGATGATGGTTCTACGGCTGTAGAGATTGGGATTAAAATGGCATTTCAATATTGGCAGCTAAAAGGCAAGCCCAAAAAACAAAAGTTTATTACCTTAGCCAATGCGTATCATGGTGATACGGTTGGTACCGTTAGCGTGGGAGGCATTGATTTATTTCATCGCATTTTCTCGGCTCTCTTGTTTGAAACCATCCAGGCTCCGGCTCCCTGCTGCTACCATTGCAAGTTATCCTCAGGGGCAAAGCTTTGTGGTATGGCCTGTAGCAAGGTAGTTGAAAAAATTCTGGAAGAAGGACATGAGGAAATTGCCGCTATTATTGTGGAGCCTTTGGTTCAGGCAGCAGCAGGTATGCTGACTCAGCCCCCTGGCTATTTGAAGCGGCTGCGGGAGATAACCAAGAAATATAATGTATTGCTGCTGGTGGATGAAGTCGCGACGGGTTTTGGACGTACTGGCAAAATGTTTGCTTGTGATCATGAAGAGGTGTCCCCTGATTTTATGATGGTAGCAAAAGGCATCACGGGAGGATATTTACCCTTGGCGGCCACTTTTATGACAGATGAAATTTATAATGCTTTCTTAGGAGATTATGCTCAGCAGAGAACTTTTTACCACGGACATTCTTATACAGGGAATCCGTTATGCTGCGCTGCGGGGCTGGCTAATTTAAAAATATTTCGAGACGAGAAAGTGTTAGAGAATCTTCAAGGGAAAATAGAGGCAGCTTGCAAGAAACTAGCTGGATTTATGTTAAAACATGTAGGAGATATCCGCCAGCGGGGTTTGATGATTGGCATTGAGCTCGTGGAAAATTCTCAAGAAAAGATCCCCTTTCCTTGGGAAATGGCTGTTGGGGCTAAGGTTTGCAAAAAGGCCCGTGAACATGGTTTAATCATTCGCCCCATTGGCAGCGTAGTAGTATTTATGCCGCCTTTGGCAAGTACAATCACCGAAATTGAGCATATGCTGGATATCATTTACCTGTCCATAAAAGAAGTTACGGAAGATGAACAGCTGCAATATAGTGCCCGAGATGTAGCTGCAGTTATGATATAAATTTCGAAAGAGTGCATAAATCGGATGCGCTCTTTTGCTTTTTTAGTGGATTTGCCATATAATTGAAAGATAATATAGGTAATAAGGAGGGCGAGAGTATGAAAATTGTCGCTGATTTACATATTCATACGGTAGCAAGCGGTCATGCCTATAGTACGATATTGGAAAATGTGACTGCAGCAGCAGAAAAAGGTCTTGAGATAATTGCAATTACGGATCACGGCCCAGATATGCCAGGAGGTCCCCATTCCTATCATTTTGGCAATTTAAAGGCAGTACCAGATGAATTATTTGGTGTTCGTATTCTAAAAGGGGTAGAGGCGAATGTGATCGATCACGAGGGTAATTTAGATTTGGCAGAGGACCGGCTCGTCAGTCTTGATATTGTATTAGCTGGTTTGCATACTGTTTGTTCCCCCAATGGCTCTGTTGCCGAAAATACGCAAATGATGGTTAATGCCATGAAAAATCCTTGGGTGGATGCGATTGTTCATCCAGGTAATCCTGAATATCCGGTGGATGCCGAGACCATTGTAAAAGCAGCTGTGGAATATGATGTTGCCTTAGAGATTAATAATAGTTCTCTTAGGGTATCTCGCGTGGGCAGCAGGCCCTTTTGTGAAAATATTGCTGCCCTGGCGAAACAGTATGGGGCGAAAATTATCCTGGGGACGGATAGCCATTTTGCCTTGGCCATAGGAGATTTCAGCAAGGCCATTGAAATATTGGAGAAATATAATATTTCCTCTGATTTAGTGATCAATACATCGGTTGAAAGTGTGCTGCGCCATTTAAACCGTCGTTCTAACAGAAAAAGCAGCGTGAATTAGTGACTTGGAGGTGTAGAATATGGACGATGTTCGTTTGGTGATTATCACGGGCATGTCAGGTGCAGGTAAGACTCAAGTGGTGAGAACCATGGAAGATCTGGGATATTTTTGTGTGGATAATCTGCCTCCTATGCTGATTCCTAAATTTGCTGAACTTTGTACCCAATCGGCAGGGCGGGTAAATAAAGTCGGTTTAGTAGTGGATATTCGTGGGCGAGAGTTTTTTGACACCCTGATACAAGCCTTAGAAGATTTAGAAAAACAGGGTTATCGTTATGAAATGCTTTTCTTAGAAGCTTCTGATGAAACCTTAATTCGGCGTTATAAGGAAACCCGGCGTCGGCACCCTATGGCACCCCATGGCCGTATTATAGAGGGGATTAGCCGTGAACGGGAAAAAATTGACCATGTAAGAGGACGAGCCACGCAAATTATTGATACATCGGAATTAAGCACTGCCAGACTCAGGGAAAAAATCACTGGGCTCTTTACCAGTGAACATGAACAGCAGCGTATGAATATTACTGTTGTCTCTTTTGGATTTAAATATGGCATTCCTTTAGATGCAGATATGGTCTTTGATGTACGCTTTTTGCCCAATCCTTTTTATGTAGAGTCTTTGCGCCGTAAAAGCGGAGCGGTAGCGGAAGTGGGGGAATATATTTGGAAATGGCCGATTACCCAGCAGTTTATGGAACAGGTTTCCGGTTTTGTAGACTTTTTAGTGCCTAATTACATCAAAGAAGGAAAAAGTCAGCTTATCATTGCTATTGGTTGCACTGGCGGCATGCATCGTTCTGTATTTGTCGCCGGTAAAATCTACGAAGGTTTAAAGAACAAAGGCTATAAAGTAAATGTAGATCATCGGGATATCAAGCACAATGTTTTAGAAGCACCTGTTGAGGGGTAACATAGTGTAGATGAAGATACATTGCTGAAAAAGCGAGTAGTAGTGGTGAGATAGAAATTGAGGTGTAATATACATATGCACTTTTTAAAGTGGATGTACCCAGGCATTAAAGTGAAACGGTGGCTGTTATTATTTTCTATGGGCGTCATCATAGCCAGCATGGGGCTTGCCATCGTATTCAATTATAAATATGTAGGCAATTTTGAAGAGACGATTTTCAGAATGGTGTACCTGACTACGGGCAGGTATTATTATACGGTTACGACCATTGTGGGGATCTTTATTATTGCAGGCGGCTTGATTTTGATGACGCTGGCTACGAAGCAGATTATTGCTTCGGTGATCAGTGTACTCATTCCCGATGGGTCTGAACGCTTAATTGAGCTTATTTTTCAGAAGCGCAAACTCAATCGGGGACCGGCAGTGACGGTTATTGGCGGCGGTACGGGATTATCCGTGCTGCTACGGGGTATAAAGAGTGTAACCAGTAATATTACAGCGATCGTTACCGTTGCCGATGATGGCGGCTCTTCAGGGCGGCTGCGAGAAGATTTGGGCATGATTCCTCCAGGAGATTTACGAAACTGTTTGGTGGCATTAGCAGATACCGAGCCACTGATGGAAAAACTCTTTCAGCACCGATTTGGCGGTACAGGGGGGCTGGCGGGACACAATTTCGGCAACTTGTTCATTGCTGCGATGACAGAAGTACTAGGAGATGTAGAACAGGCCTTAAAGGAATCCAGTAAGGTTTTAGCGGTACGGGGCCGAGTATTGCCGGCATCGACCCAAACAGTACGGTTATGGGCTAAAATGACGGATGGCAGTATCGTGGAAGGCGAGTCGCAGATTCCTCTTGTCAATAAACGGATTGAAAGA
>JBEQCC010000223.1:0-5355 GCA_041639455.1 Pelosinus sp.
CCAAGATTAGATTATACTGGCTTGTTTACTTACGCACCTAATTTGGTATCAAAAGCGAAATTTAGAAATATTTCATTAACTATTTACAACTTTTATACCTAATTACATCGATTATTGATTATACTATATTATATAGTTCACTCTCTTTATATTTGCTGTAGCAAGAATTCTAGGCGTAATTTTAAAATCATCTTTCCCATCTCTGATAACTGCCATATTCGACAAAGCATCAATATAACCATTATTGATTTCTATACTTTTGGAAATTAAATTAGAGGCATATTCTAACTCATTATTAACCAAACATGAAATAACTCCAAAATTGTTTAAGATCGTCGGCTCATTATTGTTTATCATAAAAGCATTCTTGAAAGAATTATAACTTTCCTTATAGTCCTGTAATCTATAACTTGCCACACCAAGGTAAAAATTATTTTCAAACAACACACGCTCATTATTATCATCTAAAGAGTTGACCCTTTTCAGAAATTCATCCCCTAAAATATTGTTTTCCTTAAATAACTCAATAATTCCTAATGTAGTATAAATATTTTTCTCAGAAAAATTTCTACTTCTGAAGTTTTTTTCAATATCTTGTATTTGGTATTTCTTCAACAGCATTACTGTCCTATTTCGTAATATTGAATTATTATTTGAGAAATTATTTGCATGAATTCTATATTTAATCAAATAACGATTTGAAACAGCAATATCATAACCATTTAGTAGATATTCCAAAGATACCTCATAATCATCTAGATATTCAAACATATCTTCTCTTAACAGAATATCTTTGTCGTTAACAAATGCCATTGTTGCTCCCAAACAATAATTTCTTTTAAATTGATTAATCCCTATATTATTATTATCTATAAAAGCATCTACTTCGTAAACTTCACCAGTTTCCTGGTTATCTTCATTGATGACGATTGCATTAGAAACAATAATCCCTATGTTTGGGCTATGAAGAAAAATATCCATGCATTTGTTAATTCTATCCGGAAAAGAAACATCGTCTCCCGATGCACAAAATATATATTTACCACTTGAATGCTTTATCCCTGTTTTTAAGGTTTGAGGAGTACCTCTGTTTATATTGTGCCTAAAGACTTTTATCCTATTATCTTTTGCAGCATATTCTTGGCAAATAGCAAATGAATGATCAGAACTCCCATCATCAATAGCAATGATCTCAATATTAGGATAATCTAAGCTTATTACACTTTCAAATGCATCTCTTAAAAATTTTTCATTATTATAAACGAGCATAACTATTGATACTAACTCCATTATTCATCACCTTAATTAATTTTTCAAAGGCACATTATCTATTACCATTGCTAGATTTTAAATTTCAATAATAATTTTTAAAATACTCAAAATTATTATTTTTTAACCACTTGTAGATCTCTTCTTGAAATATGCTAAATACTATCACGAAAATTTCTTCCTTATTTTCAAATAATAAATGATCTGGTAAGAAAATCTCCTTATTATCTAAAAATTTTCCCGTTTTCTCCTTATCCGAGTCAACTAAATATTCTACATTAAATTGATGTTTGCATTTTTGATAAAAGGAACCAGTACCCCAACCAATTATTTTTTTACCTACAACCACTTTCTTTATCTTATCTAGGTTCGTTATGCCAGCAGCCCTATAGAGAGTCTCCAATAATATTTCCTTTTGTTGCACCGTTAAAGAATCATCATTCTTATATTTTCTTATCATTTCCATTACACTTGGTTCGATTATATTGGGATTTCTACCAGAGTTATTAACATGTATACGATGTAATACCAACGGCTGATTTACAAATCCAATTTTAAATTTTCTAGATATTCGTATAAACATATCTGGATCTTCACATAAAAGATTCTCGTCATATTTCCCCACTACATTATAGCACTCTCTTCTTATACAGATAGTAGGTGTTGGCATTCTGAAAAGATTTTTCAACATAAAATCAAATAAATCTCCACTTTGGAAACTCATTATCGTTGAAAACTGCTTTTTCTCATCATATTTTGCGTTTATATCCAATATACCCTCGGTGTCAACATGGAAGCCGTCAGTATATACCAAGCCATAATCTTTCCTTGCTTCCAGATATTCTACTTGCAATTCAATACGTTCAGGGAACATTACATCATCAGATGCAAAAGGTACAATATACTCTCCTTGTGATAAATCCAATCCCTTATTGAAACTTTTAACGATTCCCTCGTTACTTTTATTAACATAGATAACGTTTATAAATCTTTTCTCTAACTTTTTTATACATTCTTGCACTATAACATCCGTATTATCTGGTGACCCATCATTGATCAGAATCAATTCAATATTTTTATATGACTGATTTATTATACTATCTAAGCACTGTTTTATATACTTTTCGTGTTTATAAGTAAGAACAATTACAGATACTAATGGCTTATCCATCTTATCAGTTCCTCTTCATAATAATTTACTCTACACTTTTAAGCTTCCGAACTACGTAATTTAACTGCTCAAATGTCATGTGCGGCCCTATAGGTAAACTTAGCACTTCATCTGCTAGTTGCTCCGTTAAGGGAAAGCTCCCCTCTTTCCAATGATAATTTTGATAAGCTCCAGAAAGATGTGAGGGAATAGGATAGTGTATTAAAGTATGTATACCCACATCAGCTAATTGTTGCTGTAATTTATCTCGTCGCTTCGTCCGTACAACAAATAAATGCCACACCGATTGGACCCATGAAGGAACATAAGGTAAAATTATATCATTTTCAACCAGTTCTTCTAAATAGATTTTAGCTTTTTCCTCTCTACGCTCATTCCATTCATCCAAATATCTTAGCTTAACTCTAAGTAAAGCTGCCTGAATTTCATCAAGACGAGAATTAAAGCCCACCACTTCATGATGATACTTAACTTGTGAGCCATAATTTCGCAATACATTAATCCGCTCAGCAAGCTCATCATCATTGGTAGTAACAGCTCCTGCATCTCCCAATGCTCCAAGATTCTTCCCTGGATAAAAACTAAATCCTGCAGCATCACCTAAGCCACCAACTCTATTTCCATGACAAAATGCCCCCTGAGCCTGCGCAGCATCCTCTAAAACTTTTAATTTATATCTTTTAGCAACTACGTTAATAGCCTGCATGTCAGCAGGTTGCCCATATAAATGAACAGCAATAATTGCTTTTGTCCTTTCGGTTATAACTGCTTCAATTTTACTTGAACTAATATTATAGGTCTGTTCATCTGGCTCTACTGGTACAGGGTTTGCCCCCGTATACGTTACCGCAAGCCAAGTAGCTATATAAGTATTAGCGGGTACAATTACTTCATCTCCTGCACCAATCCCCCAGGCCTTTAACACTAAATGCAAAGCCTCCAGCCCATTTCCCACGCCGATACAATGTTTTACTCCACAATATTGAGCAAACTCTTGCTCAAAAGCCTCCAGTTCACTCCCCATAATGTACCAGCCTGACGCCATCACTCGTTGGTACGCTTCATCTAATTCAGCTTTCAACTCCAAATAAGGTGCTTTTAAATCCAAAAAAGGCACATTCATTTATAAGTCCTCCTGTACCACCGATAAAAACTCATCATAATTTCGGTAATAATCATCCTCAGTATAAAACCTCGAAGCCACCACCATACATACTGCACCAGATGAAAAATTCACAAGTTCCCGCCACATCATGCAGGGTACGTACAATCCGAGATAACTACGATTAAGGCTAAAAGTCTTTTTCTCTCGTCCATCATCAAGTACTACATCAAAACTACCCGACATAGCAATAATCAACTGTTCTAGTTTTTTATGGGCATGTCCACCTCTTGTTTCACCACCAGGAACATCATAAAGATAGTAGACTCTTTTGATCTCAAAAGGAATATGTCGATTACCTTCAATAAAACTAAGATTACCACGAGGGTCAGTAATCTTGGGTAACTCAATAATCATACAATCCGCTAACATCTCATCACCTCTATTTATTCATCGTACAATGTCGCAATCCATAACAACAGATGTATCTTCAACATCTTTGACCAGGTTTTAGATGTTTTGCAATTTCACTAGTAACATTATTAATATAGGAAATGTCAGGATCTCTAGTAATTGTTAAAGGATTTGGAGCACAAATCACAATTACATAACTTCAGCTAATTTAGAAAAATCAGTTGTTGCAATGAATATTTGTTTATTGGTAAGCTCTTTAAGTTCTTTATCTTTAACATCTTTGATATAGTTTTCTCCACGGTTAACCTGATCCACACGCATAGAATTACGATCAAAGCCAATCACATCAAATCCTACTTTTCCTTTTTCAACAGCCAAGGGTAAGCCTATATAACCTAATCCAACTACTCCGACTTTTGCTGTTTTATTGATAATTTTAGATTTTAAAACCTCATTGAAACCTATTCTATTCATTTCTCTTTCTCCCATATCTCTCAATGGTTTTCCTATGTTATCGCAGGGATCTCACTCATTTATTCCTTATACGAATTGATTATACCGAAAATAAGTTAAACTCACTATACATCCCCATACTTTGAAAAATTTAGCCATTAATAGGTATGGAAACATCTTCAGTGAGGGTGCGATATGTAAACCAATATTAAAATAGCTCTCTTACATGGCTATTATTATCCTTTTTTCCCATTAACCACATAGCTCGATTTGTCATAGTTAGAAGAAATCGAGTATTATTCAAAACATTGGTCAATGCCATCGCTAAATCTTGAATCCCAACATTAACGCTCATCCCTAAATTTCGAATTGCTCCAACCTCGTCCACTGCTTCGGTTACTTTTATTTGATTATCCGCAACTATAATGACAAGCGCTGGCAACCCTAAAAAACACCTTTCCCATGTTGCCGTTCCTCCAGCGCCGATTGCCAAATCGGCATTTGTCATTAATTCTGCCATGTTGTCGACCTGACAATGAAAATAAACATTAGGCACATTCTTGCAAAACTCTTTTACTTGCTCTTTATTCTGATTAGCAATTCCTACCACTATATCAACGGCAATCTCTGGTCTGTTGAGTAATTTTATAGCTTTTAAAGTTTTTAATGTTTCATTAGTAAGATCGCTACCCCCAAAAAATATAAATATCCGTTTTACTATACCATCACGTTTTTTCAAATTTTCTCTCGCTGCATAAAATTCAGGACGTAATAATGCATATTGAGGACCTAAAAGTTGTTTACTATTCTTTGGCACTAAATCAACATACCGACTTTCCATATCCAAATAGTAATTCTGATCTAACAGCACATCACAATCATGCTGCCGATTGGCCAGATCATCAATGACCATTATTTTTTTTGTATAAGATCGGAAGAGCTTCGT
>JBEQCC010000224.1:0-5335 GCA_041639455.1 Pelosinus sp.
AGGGTAGTGTGAGTTTTATATAATTCATAGTCCTTAGGTGCAAGACGATGGGATTTATTTAATATCTCTGTCGGTAGCTGCGATTTGCCTACATCATGCAGAAGTCCAGCTAAAGCAATAGCACTAACGCTCTCAGGAGGAAACTTGAGCCATGTAGCGATAAGGGCTGCAATTGCACTTACATTAACACTATGACGGAAAGTATAATCATCACATTGGGGTAAATTGTATAATTGGTCGATCGCATTGCCCGTGGCAGATATATTTTCAACGATATCATCGGCAGTATTTGTAAATGTTTCAATGGGAACTTCCTGAGTTTGCCGAATGTCTTCAAAAGTCTTTTTAACCGTTGTTACGGATTGATTATAGCTGTTCATGAACTTTTGAATGTTGGGATCTGTTATAGGATTTGCTGTTATTTCAGCAATGATTGATACTTTATCAATATCCCAGTTCTGTAGATTTTTTATTAAAGCTTTACTAATAATCGTGCTTTCACTTGCTAATATTTTCCCGTCACTTGTGCAGACATCCCGAGCTAATTCCATACCTGGTACTAAGAACTCAATTTTTTGGTCGATAATTTTATGTGCTTTTTGAGATTTAATGCTGCTCATCTGCTACACCTCGTATAAAATTTAGTATCATAGAACTATCTTCCATAAATAACTACAAATTCCTTCATTCAAGATAATTATAAAACGTGGCTTTTATTTCTAATCAGCCTTATGCAATTTGCAGATTAAAATTTGATCAAGTCGGTTCGATGAGGCTGCGAAGAGCTGGAGGGTCTGACTATTCAAAAATACTAATGCAATCCATAAGATATTCTGAATATACCTAGTATCATTTTTGAGGTAAGATTAGATCAATCATTATAAAATACCCAAGGAGGAATGTGCAAAATGAACAATGCTTACTTTGAAATTATGTTTCCAAAAAATGAGCCTGTAAAAGCCTATATGCCAGAATCTCCTGAACGGGAAGCTTTAAAGGCAGAGCTTGAAAGACAATTGGCAAATCCGATTGAAATACCAATGATTATAGGTGGAAAAGAAGTTCATTCAGCAAATAAAGCAACAATGATTTGTCCTCATGACCATAAAAAGGTGCTTGGTGAATATTACATAGCGGGTGAGAAGGAGCTGCTCATGGCAGTTGAAGCCGCTGAGGCAGCAAAAGAAGAATGGGAAAACATGCCTTGGGAGCATCGCGCTACGATTTTTTTTAAAGCCGCGGATTTATTGACAGGAAAATATAGAGCGAAGATAGCAGCCTCTTGCATGCTTATACAAAGTAAAAATGCTTATCAGTCAGAAATTGATATTATCTGCGAATTAGCGGATTTTCTTCGCTTTAACCCCTACTATGTACAGGAAATTTATAAACAACAGCCTAACAGTACAGATGGGGTGTGGAATCGTGTAGAATATCGTGCATTGGATGGCTTTGTGGCAGCAATCACTCCTTTCAATTTCACCTCTATCGGTGGAAATCTTTCTACAGCTCCAGCCATGGCTGGCAATACGGTCTTGTGGAAGCCATCCTCTACGGCGGTGTTATCTAACTATTACATTATGCAAATTTTTATGGAAGCGGGTTTACCTGCAGGTGTTATCAATTTTGTACCATCTAGAGGGGGTGACTTTGGCAACGTCGTTATTAGTCATCCCAAGATGGCGGGTGTCCACTTTACCGGTTCTACAAATGTATTTAACGGGATTTGGAAGCAAGTCGGTGAAAACCTTAATAAATATGTTACGTACCCTCGTCTTGTAGGTGAGACAGGAGGAAAAGATTTTATCTTTGCCCATGAATCCGCAGATGTTGAAGCCCTTACATGCGCCATCGTTTTAGGAGCTTTTGAATACCAAGGGCAAAAATGCTCAGCAGCATCTCGTGCTTATATTCCCGAAAGTCTCTGGAGTAAATTAAAAGGACGTCTTGAAGAAGAAATTGGGAAGATTAAAATGGGTGATGTTTGTGATTTCACCAACCTGATGAATGCTGTAATTGACCAAAAATCATTTAAGAATTGTCAAAACTACCTTACGTATGCAAAGAAATCTAAAGATGCCGAAATCATTATTGGCGGCGGAAGCGATGATAGTGTAGGATATTTCGTAGAACCTACTGTGATCGTAGCAAAGACACCTACATTCAAGACCATGGTAGAAGAGATCTTTGGGCCGATTATAACCATTTATGTATATCCTAATGATAAACTGGATGAAGCCTTAAAAGACTGCGATACTGCAACGCCCTATGGATTGACGGGGGCTGTATTTGCACAGGATAGAGCAGCAATAATTAAAATGGCAAAAGCATTGGATCATGCAGCAGGCAACTTTTATATTAACGACAAACCTACTGGCGCGGTGGTTGGACAGCAGCCATTTGGCGGCAGCAGAGGATCAGGGACAAATGATAAAGCAGGCAGTGCCATTAATTTATATCGTTGGATGAGCCAACGTGCAATTAAAGAGACGCTGGTTCCCCGCACCGTGGTCAATTATCCTTATATGGTAACGAAATAATCGATGATATAGCCTGAATTCTTCTAAATGCAGTCAAATCAATAGTTAGATACAGCGCACCGATTAGCCTGACACATTATGCGTCAGGCTAATCGGTGTGCTGCGTCACAGGATGCAGGAGAAATTAAATAACAGACTCAGCTTTACTATAGTATAGTCAATGGGTTACACTAGTCATGATCTAACGGCGTTAGTGATTTACTTAGATTGCATTGAGAAAGAATTGGAGCTTAGAACTTATGAAAAAATATAAAAAAATATATGTAGAAATAACAAATATTTGTAACCTAACATGTGATTTTTGTCCTGGAACCAAAAGGAAACCTGAATGTATGTCAGAAGCTGCATTTACAGAAATTCTGGATCAAATTAAACCTTTTGCAGATTATATCTACTTACATGTAATGGGGGAGCCTTTATTGCATCCTAAATTAGGGCATCTTCTCGATATAAGCCACGAAAAGGGGTTTAAAGTAAACATTACAACAAACGGTACTTTAATCGGTGCCGCAGCAGAAACGTTAATTGCGAAACCTGCAGTGAGACAAATCAATTTTTCACTTCATAGTTTTGATGGAAATCAACAGGACATATTGAAGGATGAGTATATTGATAATATTTTAAATTTTTCTAACAAGGCAGCAGAGTCGAACATAATTATATCCTTACGATTATGGAACTTAGATGAAGCGTTGTTGACAGCAGATCAAAGAAAAAGAAATGTAGAGATCCTTTATAAAATTGAAGAGAATTTTAAACTGCCTTATAAGATACAGGGAAATTTGTCTGCAGCCAAAGCGTTTAAATTAAGAGATCGAGTATATCTCAATCAGGATTATGAGTTTAAATGGCCTAATTTAAACGAGGAAGAGCGTTTCACACCCGGCTCTTGCTTTGGTTTGAGGAATCAAGTTGCTATTTTAGTCGATGGCACAGTAGTACCCTGCTGTCTTGACGGGGAAGGGACCATTAACTTAGGTAATATTCATGAAAAGCAATTTTCTGATATTATACGCGCAAAAAGAGCAGAAAATATAAGGCTTGGTTTTTGCAATACTCATGTAGTGGAAGAACTCTGCAGAAAATGCGGGTATAGAAAAAGATTTAATAAATAGAGCCCTTTTCTTCTTCGTGTTTCAATTGTTTTTCTTTACCTGTATGTCGTTGTCATCGCGAGTGCCAGCGAAGCACTCTCCCTGTTTGCAAAGAGAGAGTGCTTCACTAAAGCCACGATGTCAGATCGAATTTATAGGACGGTTTGTCAATCTCAGAAAACTATGATAGTATATTTGCGTATAAGTATATTGCTACGTTTTCATGAATTTACAAACTTGTAATTGTATTTTACGAAATGAAAAGAAACTAAAGTAATTCTTATAACAATACATGAGCAATAATGAATGGAGAAATGAAATTATGATGGATTTGCCAAATTGCCCAAAATGTAATTCAGAATATACTTATGAAGATGGAAATCTTCTGATCTGTCCAGAATGCAGTCATGAGTGGTCTTTAGAAGGCGAAAATAGTGAAGAAAAAAAGATTATCAAAGATGCAAATGGAAATGCCTTAAACGATGGTGATTCTGTAACAATTATTAAGGATCTTAAGGTAAAAGGAAGCTCATCGGCATTAAAAATAGGTACAAAAGTAAAAAATATACGTTTGGTTGATGGCGATCATAATATTGATTGTCAAATTGAAGGTTTTGGAGCTATGAAATTGAAATCTGAATTTGTTAAAAAGATATGAGCTTGATTTTCATGTGCATACCCTTGTATTGATAAAGTCATGCCTACAATACTATCAATAAAGTGAAGATACTCCTAATCTGGTTTGTGACTCGATTAGGGGTATCTTCTTTGCCTTTGAAAGTGGATTTACTTTTTGCAGGAAATTATGTTTTAATAGTGGGGCGTGGGCGGCAGTATTATCAAGAGAAAAGAATTGGGGATATGGATCATCCGATCACCAATTGCCAGAGCTGATATAAAAGTGGAAAGAGTGTCGTGTTGAGGTATATAGACTAACTAAACAATTGGATAAAATGCGGGAAGTAAGCCGTGAGTTAACATTATCCGGTGAATTTACCTATTATCAGAAATTAAAGACCATGTATGATTCGGCTGAGTGGGCGCAAATTTATTCTTGTGTTTTGGAGGAGTTCAGCAAAGAAAACAAGTATTTGCAT
The DNA here is from genome assembly GCA_041639455.1 of Pelosinus sp. Taxonomy (GTDB): domain Bacteria; phylum Bacillota; class Negativicutes; order DSM-13327; family DSM-13327; genus Pelosinus. The sequence goes on from JBEQCC010000224.1 coordinate 4,732, forward strand.
TATAATCATTAAAAAATGTGAAAGAAAAATAATAAGAATCATAGAAATGTATTACGTTGCAAAATGTCGATACTTGAAAATTAATTATAAAGAAGATAGAAAATTCAATAATCAAATAAGTGAAGAAAATAAGAAATATTTCATTGAAGAGTTATTACCAATTATCGTAAAATAATTGGTAATAACTCTTCAATTTGATCATCTTTCTGATAAATAAATTAACACGCTATGTAACCTTTAATGGTGATCATGCATAAAATAATATGCGGATAGTTATATTCAGCAGAAAGGAAGGAGAAGAAATCAATGTCTAATATTGATTCATTTACATTCCTTTGGGGGCCATCGTGTCGGTTATTACGAACTCAGGTGTAGTATATGCAGGAACTCTTTAGAAATGCGGCATTGTGATGGTGCTATTGGACCTGGCCTGCAATTTCTGTTTATCCAATTAACAATTGCTGTTGGACCGTATGCCGTGGGAGAAATGATTGCAATCAATATAATGGAATAAGTTAATTGGTTCCATTATAATTTCGTAAGGGAGAGTGTGTAAAATAATTCCTTAGGCCTAATTGATTAAGGAGGTGTTAGATTTCTGATG
>JBEQCC010000225.1:0-5326 GCA_041639455.1 Pelosinus sp.
TCACAAGGTCTAACCAGGGGTAAGAATCGCAGGATCGTTTGAGCAAGCAATGAGTGCTCCCCGTTTAGTTTTAAGAATTGCTTTGGAAATCTCGTACGAGACAGCGGAAATAATCGACTGCCTCCACCACCAGCAAGAATGATGACTTTCATAGAATCATCACATTCCTTCCATCACCTATAATGAACAAATCGGCATAGTAAATACTATGCCGATTCTTCACAATACATGATACAATATGCTGTTTCCTCACAAAATTACGCAATGACTAAACGATAAGCAAAGTCTCGGTTACAAGTGCTTTGCAATTTTTTCTCAAAGGCTAATCTTTTTAAAATATCAACTATGTTGGGATCAAACTGACTCCCCCTACATCGCTCCATTTCCTCAATTGCTTCACAAACACCGAAAGCTGACCGATACGTCCTCATGGTTGTCATTGCATCAAAAGAATCGGCAACAGCTACAATTCTAGCTCCTAAAGAAATTTCTTCACCACACAAACCATCCGGATATCCTTTGCCATCAAAGCGCTCATGATGATGACGAACAATATCGGAGACAGAACGAAATACTTTAATTTTCTCTACTATTGTTCCACCAATTTCCGGATGCTGACGAATGGTATCAAACTCTTCTTCTGTCAACTTCCCCGGTTTATTTAATATTGCATCTGGAATTCCAATTTTTCCAATATCATGTAAGTGTGCGCCAATATGAATTCGCTCTTGCTCCGCTAATGACATGCCCATGGTTTGCGCCATTAACAAAGAAAGTTCTGCAACTCTTTCCGAATGTCCACACGTATAAGAATTCTTAGCATCCAATGCCGTGGATAAGGCATCTACAATATCATGTAAATCTTCTAATGTAACTGATTCAAACAAGATACAATCGCTCCTTTATCACTACGATCAAGCAACCTTATGAATGAAATGACTATCAGGATCATAAACACTATTTCTTCCAATATTTCTCGAATAATAAAGTGCCTGATCGGCGTAATTATATAATTTTCTTCATCAAAGTAGCACTATCTTCCTCGTCTCTTGCCTCATTAGGAAACGATAATACTTTTTGATAATTTCCTTGTTTCACTCTAAAACATAATTGACGCATACTATTTAGATGTTTGCCAACCAGCCAGTCCGCTACTAAGCTAGGCATTACCAAAGTTAAGAATAATGCACTCGCCAACGATAGAGCCTCCATTTCATTATTTACAACATAGTCCTGCTAATTATCTTTTAACTGAAAACGATTATCACTATCTTTTCATAATAATGCAGTTTCCCTTTCTGTGTCAATATCTGTAGGCTGATTTTATCAGATATAGGAAGTTTTATTAACAACGTTTATTATGCCTTTCTAAATAAGGTTCCCTACTATTGCAAAAATGTCATTTACAGCCTTTGTTTTTAATAGTAAAATAACAGTAATGTTAACCCATTGTAGATTAAAGGTTAACTATCATGTGATAATTTGTAAAATATATATATTGAGTGAAAGGAGGTTACCATGGTGCACTATTATGAAATCATGTCTCTGGGAGAATCAATATTAAAGGGACATAAAATTCAATATGAAGAAGCATTACAGCTTACCAATATTATGGATGAGGATATTCCTTTACTCTCCGCTTTTGCCAATAAAATTCGCATCCACTTTACTGGAAGAAAGGTTGATATGTGCGGCATTCTAAATGCCCGATCAGGGATGTGTTCTGAAGACTGTAAATTTTGCGCCCAATCCGTTTATCATGATACGAAGGCGCCTATACATAACTTATTAGAAATCAAGCAAATTGCTGCAGCAGCACAAAAGGCTCAGGAACAAGGGGCAAAACGGATTAGCATTGTCACCAGCGGCAAGGGTATGGACAGTGACCCTGACTTTCAAAAGATCCTGGAGTCGATACAGGCAATTATGAACCATACCAGCTTAAAGGTCTGTGCTAATCTTGGCACACTTAGTCTAGAGCAGGCACACATGCTGGCATCTGTCGGCGTCAAGCGTTATGCTCACAATCTAGAAACCAGCGAAGGCTTCTATCCCTCGGTATGTACAACCCACTCTTATCAAGAACGTGTCGAGACCATTCAGGCGGCAAAAGCTGCTGGCATGGAGCTTTGTACCGGAGGTATTATCGGTATGGGAGAAAGCTGGCAGGATCGCATTGATTTTGCTTTTGCCTTAAAGAGTCTGGATGTTGCCTCCATTCCGATCAATATTCTCAATCCTGTTAAAGGCACTGCTCTAGAAGCTGTTATGCCCCCTTCTCCCCTTGATATTGTTAAGACCTTCGCTATTTTCCGTTTTATTTTCCCTGATAAAATCATCCGCCCTGCCGGCGGTCGAGAAATAAACTTGCGGGATATGCAGGGACACCTGATGTTATCTGGAGCAAATGGTCTTATTATTGGCAATTACTTAACCTTTACTGGTCGTAATACAAAAACTGATTTTCAGATGGTACAAGATGCCGGTTTTATTCCTGCACTACTATAGAAAAAAAGAAACAGATCTGCCAAAAGTCTCGTTAGGACGGCAAATGATGAGTATATAACCAATGCTTACAGTTATTACATAGCTATTTTCCGAGAGTACACAACGAATACTAGGAGGAGTCAACATGGACAACTATAATTTAATTTTTTCTTTAGGGGAAAAAATATTAGAAGGCAATCAGCTTACCTTTGATGAGGCCCTATCCTTAACAACCATTGAAGAAAGCGACATTCCCATACTACTTGGTGTTGCCAATAAAGTTAGGGAAAAATTCACAGGATCCTATGTAGATACTTGCCAAATTCTGAATGCTCGTTCAGGAAACTGTACGGAAGACTGTAAATTTTGTGCCCAATCTGCCCATCATGATGTAGAAGTAGATGTGTACCCACTCATGAATGAAAATGCAATTGTCCAGGCAGCCCGAAGAGCAGAGGCAGATTCCGCCTACCGTTTCTGTGTGATTACCTCGGGATGCGGCATGGAAGGTGATCGAGATTTTGAGAAAATTACGGCAGCAATTGAAAAAATCGGTCAGGAAACAACTCTTGAGCGTTGCTGTTCCTTAGGAACCTTGCACGAACAACATGTAGCCGCACTCAAAAAAGCCGGTATTACGCGTTACCATCATAATTTAGAAACCAGCGAAAGTCATTTTAGTGAAATTTGTACGACTCATACCTATGAAGAACGTGTAAATACAATTAAAAGAGTGAAAGCCGCTGACATTGAAGTGTGTTCCGGTGGTATCATTGGTATGGGTGAGACTTGGCGTCAGCGTATTGAATTGGCCTTTACATTAAAAGAATTGGATGTTGATTCTGTGCCCATTAATGTTTTGAATCCCATTAAAGGAACAGCACTGGAAAACCAAGAAAAACTGAGTCCAATGGAAATTCTGCAGACCTTTGCTATTTTTCGCATGATTCTGCCTACAAAAATCATTCGTTATGCTGGCGGCCGCGAACATAATCTTGGAGAATTAGTTCCTCTAGGATTCTTATCCGGCGTTAATGGCATGCTCATCGGCCATTATCTGACTACACAAGGACGTGGGTCTGGAAAAGATCTCCAAACCGTAACGGATTTAGGACTAAAACTACTAAAAAACGCTTAATAGTGACGCATACTCAGCATTGACGAGTAATGATTTTACTTGATATAATGGCAATGATTATGAATATAGCGTTGCTATATCAGCACAAAAATCAACAGTTTTCGGCTTTTTTGGTATTAATTTCCGAAAAAGCCCTTTTTTCTGCATTAATGGTGACAAAGACAATGGAGGTTACTATGAGTTTATTATTTGAAACATGTTCGCAAATTGCCCCTTTAGATCAAAAAGTCATGGAAGCAGTTCAATTACGATTAGACACATTGATTAAACCCCAAGACAGTCTTGGCCGTCTGGAAGAGATGGTAAAACAATACGCTGGTATTCGAAAAGAAGAACTCCCTACAGTCCCTCGCACATGCATGGTTATCGCCTGCGCCGACCACGGCGTAGCTCGCAACCAAATCAGTGCCTATCCTGTAGAAACCACATTGCAAATGACTAAAAATTATGTGGGTGCCAAAGGTGCCAGCGCTAATGCTTTTGCAAACTTCAGCGGTGCTGATATGGTCGTAGTAGATGCCGGGGTTGCCGCTGATCTTTCTGATACGGAAGGACTGTGGCATCGTAAAATTGCTTATGGTACAAAGGACTTCACCCAAGGTCCGGCCATGACTCGGGAAGAAGCAATTCAATCACTGGAAATTGGAATTGAAATTGTCAATGAAAAGGTTCGTGCCGGCTACAGCTGCTTCAGCCTGGGTGAGATGGGTATCGGCAACACAACTTCTAGCGCAGCAATTGTAGCAGCCTTTACCAACATTACTCCCGAGCAAGCTACGGGCCGCGGTACCGGCATTTCAGACAGCCGCCTTGTCTTTAAGATTGATATAGTACGCCAAGCACTTACTGTGAATCAGCCAAATCCTCAAGATGGACTGGATGTCTTGGCAAAAATCGGTGGTTTTGAAACGGGAGTTCTAGCTGGGGTTATACTAGGGGCTGCTGCAAATCGCTGTGCGGTTGTAATTGATGGTCTTAATACAACTGCCGCCGCGTTGATTGCCAACGCTCTTCATCCCATGGTCCCCCATTATCTTATACCTTCTCATTTATCCGGTGAACCTGCACATCGCATTGCCCTAAAGTTTCTTGGCTTAGAAGCGTGCATTGATATGGGAATTCGGTTAGGAGAAGCAATTGGTGCGTCTATAGTAGTCGATATGCTGGGTGTTTCTATTAAAATGCTGGCTGGTATGGTTTCTTCTGAAGATTCTGCCGGTAAAAAAGAAGCATAATTTGTTGATAACAGGAGGTCCCACTTATGATGCAAGATACGATTTCGTTAATTAAACCACTTGATACAATCGCTATGGAAAAATGCCAAATACGCCTTGATAACTTAACCAAACCGCTGAATAGTTTATATTCATTTGAACATCTGGCACGTCAGCTATCCGGTATTACTTACAATCCCAGACCCCGCAGCCTAAAAAAAAGTATTATCATCATGGCAGCAGACCATGGCGTAGCAGCAGAAGAACCCTGCGCTTTTTCTAAACAAGAAGTAATCCTTCAAAGAATTCATAACATTTCACAAGGCGGCGCCGCAGTCAACATTTTCGCTGACCATGTTGCTGCCGATTTACTCCTTGTAGATATGGGTATTGCTGCCAACATACCGCCCCTTCCTTTGGTACGGAATGAAAAAATCGCCTATGGAACTAAAAACATAAACCATGGTCCTGCAATGACTCGGGAAGA
>JBEQCC010000226.1:0-5325 GCA_041639455.1 Pelosinus sp.
CATCATTAAATACTGTAACTATTAATTGGATAGTGCCGGGGCTTGATAAACTTGTTACACAGGTTGCACCTATTGCAAAACAACCAATAGCTTTATCGGCTCTTTATAAAATCAATTGGTTAAGTGCTGCAGGTACAGCATTATTTATTGCAAGTATTCTTACAGCTGCCGTTTTAGGTGTTGGTCCTAGTCGATTTATTGCCGTTTTTGTAAAAACCTTCAACCAGCTATTGAAACCTTTGATCACCATTCCTTGTGTTCTAGGTTTAGCTTATGTTATGAATTACTCAGGAATGAGCTCTACTCTAGGTTTATTTTTAGCTGGATCAGGCTCCTTGTTTCCATTTTTCTCGCCATTCTTAGGATGGCTAGGAGTATTTTTAACAGGGTCGGATACTTCTGCTAATGCTTTATTTGGTAATCTGCAATCCGTTACGGGCCAGCAGATCGGTGTTGATCCAATCTTAACAGTAGCGGGTAATTCATCAGGTGGTGTTTGCGGCAAGATGATTTCTCCACAAAGTATTGCTGTAGCTACCGCAGCTACAGGGTTAGTTGGCAAAGAAGGCGACTTGTTTAGATTTACAGTAAAACATTCTCTAGTCTTGGCTGTGAGTGTAGGCCTTATAACCTATGTACAGGCTTATTGGCTCAGTTGGATGATCCCCTGATGTCTGATTGGCAGATCATAGCTAATAGGTTGTGATAAATAGTAAACAAAAACTGGTAATGACTAATAAAAAATTAGAGATAGCTGTGCATTTGAAGGAAACGGTGCGCAGCTATTTTTTATTTTAAATTAATATATATTTTGCTTTTGGTCAAACTAAGTAAGTAGACTAAGAAGTCAAGATGAAATCTTGTCTATTGAAGCATGCATGACATAGCAAAGACGCTATATGCAATGAGTAATAGTTGAAATCTTAACCTAAAGGAGTGCATATTAAATAATGGAATGGACACAAATTTATGACCCGATGCATAGTTTAGTTTTTTCCGCATTATTAGCAGCTATCCCAATTGTCGTGATGTTCTATTTATTGGCAGTTCGGCGCACTGCAGGGCAAATTGCTGGTGTGATGGCCTTGATATCTGCTATATTAGTAGCAGTTTTAGCATATCAAATGCCTGTCAATCTAGCCATTATAGCGGCAGCTATGGGAGCCTTATATGGAATTTTTCCTATTTTTTGGATTGTAATCACGGCTATATTTATTTACAATTTAACCGTTGAGACTGGGCAATTTGAAATTATAAAAGATTCTATTGCCACTATTACGGATGATCGACGGTTACAAGCCTTGTTAATCGCCTTTGGCTTTGGTGCCTTTTTAGAAGGCGCAGCAGGTTTTGGTGCTCCTGTTGCAATATCTGCGGGTATGCTGGTAGGTCTTGGCTTTGATCCTTTATATGCAGCAGGGTTATGCTTGATTGCTAATACTGCCCCGGTAGCTTTTGGAGCTATTGGAATTCCGATTATTGTTGCAGGACAAGTTACAGGTATAGATGTAATGAAAATTAGTGCTATGGTGGGAAGACAATTGCCGTTCCTTTCAGTAATTATCCCCATTTGGTTAATTGTTCTTATGTCAGGTTGGAAGGCTATGAAAGAAGTCTTACCGGCGTGTTTAATAGCAGGTATATCTTTCGCTGGTGTACAATGGTATTCTTCTAACTATATTGGACCAGAACTTCCTGATATTTTATCTTCTCTAGTTTGTATTATTGCTTTAACAATATTTTTGAGAAGTTGGAAGCCTGCAAATATTTGGCGCTTTGAAAATGAACCGCCTCCCACTCTGGCTATTAATCGATCGGTATTAACATTTGGTAAGGTAGTGAAAGCGTGGTCACCATTTATTATTTTAATTATAATGGTGATTTTATGGGGCTTACAACCTGTAGTTGCAGCTCTTGACGCAGTAACTATTAAATGGCTGGTACCAGGGTTGGATAAGATGATTGTGCAGGTTGCGCCTATTGTCAAGCAAGCAACACCTATGGCAGCTCTTTATAAGATCAATTGGTTAAGTGCTGCAGGTACAGGATTATTTATTGCCAGCATATTTACAGCAGCAGTACTGGGAGTTGGACCTGGCAGGTTTATCTCTATTTTTGCTGAAACATTTAAGCAATTGACAAAACCATTTATTACAATTCCCAGTGTGCTTGGTTTGGCTTATGTTATGAATTATTCAGGGATGACCTCTACCCTAGGATTATTCCTTGCAGGTACAGGCTCTTTATTTCCTTTTTTCTCACCTTTTTTGGGATGGCTGGGTGTATTTTTAACTGGTTCCGATACTTCTGCTAATGCGTTATTTTCCAATTTGCAAGCTGTTACTGCACAACAGGTTGGCATTAATCCGATTATAGCAGTAGCAGCAAATTCATCAGGTGGTGTTTGTGGTAAAATGATATCACCACAAAGTATCGCAGTGGCTACAGCAGCAACTGGGCTTGTTGGCAAAGAAGGGGATTTATTTAGTTTTACAGTTAAACATTCTCTAGTATTAGCTGTTATTGTTGGTATCATGACTTATATACAAGCATATTGGCTAAATTGGATGATTCCTTGAGATAACAAATAATAGTAAAAATATACATGAAATACTGGGTGTAGAATATTCTTACCCAGTATTTTTACTTTACTAAATTAACAAAAACTTAAAATGGATTTTCAGCGATAATTAAAAGGGCGAAACATCTTCTTATAATTGGTCTAATAACCATAATAAAACGATATTTTTTTCGCGAAATATAAGTAAATTTGTCATTTTATATAATGTTATTTAATAGTTTGACTTAGAGATTGTCGAAAAATTTAAAAAAAGCAATAGACGTAAAGATAGATAATAGTGTATTATAGTAACAGACTTTGCGTGTAGGTGATTAAAATAGTGGATAAAAATTCGATGTTTGATATTGTAAAAAGTGATTTAATGTTATTGGAAACGGAATTACTTTCTGTCATACACTCTCCTGAAAAATTAATAACGGATATTAGCAAACATTTGGTAGAAGCTGGCGGCAAACGATTGCGTCCTGCTTTGTACTTTATGTGTACCAAAGGCCGAGTAGCTGATAGGGAAAAAATAATGCCAATGGCAGTTGCTATTGAATTAATCCACATGGCTACTTTGGTTCATGATGATGTAATTGATAATGCAGCAACCCGTCGCGGGAAAGCAACTGCTAACTCTTGTTGGGGCAATCATTCATCGGTGTTAATTGGTGATTATTTATTTGCTAAAGCTTTCTCCCTAGTGGCAAATAAGGTTAGTAACGAAATGCTTAAAGTATTAACAGATGTTATCTGTTCTATGTGTGAAGGTGAAATTAATCAGAATCGAAGTACCTTTCATGCAGATCAAAAAGAAAGTGATTATTTAGGACGTATTGAACAGAAAACTGCGAATTTTATTGCTGCTAGCTGTGAGTTAGGTGGTTTGGCAGTGGGACTGTCTGCGGAAGAAACGAAAGCCTTACGGGAATATGGATACTCATTAGGAATGGCTTTTCAAATTACAGATGATATTTTAGATGTTACCGCATCTTCAGAACAAATCGGTAAACCTGTCGGTAATGATCTACGGCAAGGGATTGTAACATTGCCTATTATTTATGCTTTGGAGCATAGCTCACATAAGGATGAGTTGCGGGAAATTGTCCAAACTAAAAATATGCCGGAAGAGAAAATCAAACGTGGCTTGGCGATTCTTCATGAAACGGATGCAGTCGAATATTCCTACAGCCGTGCTGTAGATTATTTAAAATATGCACGTAATGTTATACCTGCTAACATATTGGGAGAACATAGGGAAGCATTTATTGCAGTAGCCGATTTTGTAGGTTTGCGTAATTATTAAATTTTATGAGCTAGATAGCATTTATTAAAAAGGTTTTTGTGATAAGTGCGAAAGACTTGGTGAGAGCCAAGTCTTTTCTTTTTAGAGGATTTTAGGTATAATAGGTAAATAAGTTCTACTTGAAAGGGGTTATGTATTGATGTTTAGTTTTAGCATGCCTGAATTGGTATTAATATTAGTAATCGCACTTGTTGTTTTTGGTCCTGGAAAACTTCCGGAAGTTGGTAAAGCTTTAGGTAGAGGTATTCAGGAATTTAAAAAGGCTACAACTGGAGAGAGTAAAGAAGATCCTGTAACCAAAGAAGAGAGTAAGGCAGAAGATAAAAAGTGAGGAATACTCAATGTCGGATATAATAAATACGGATAAGGATGATGATCGGCTTGAGGATGCTGCTATTGATAACGGAATGTCTTTAGTGGAACATCTTCAGGAATTAAGGCGTAGGCTGATTATTATTATTCTAGCTGTGGCTGCAGGGAGCCTGATTAGTTATTTTTATGCTGCCGAGTTAGTACGTTATATTACGGCTCCTGCTGGTAAGTTGTATTATATGAGCCCGGCGGAAGCTTTTTTTACCTATATAAGAGTATCTGTTTTTGCGGGTTTTTTATTAGCATTGCCAATTGTATTGTACCAAGTTTGGGCATTTGTTGTGCCTGCGCTAACGAAGAAGGAACATTTGGCTTCTATTATTTTAGTGCCTTCCTCGGTGCTGTTATTTTTTATAGGAATTACTTTTTCTTATTTGCTTGTATTGCCAGCTGGAATTAAGTTCTTTATGGGATTTGCTACAGAAAATCTTCAGCCTTTGCTATCCTTAGGTGAGTATTTATCGTTTGTCATTTCTTTTTTACTTCCTTTTGGCTTTATTTTTGAGTTACCTTTGTTTATCATTGTTATGGCTAAATTTGGACTTATAAGTTCGAGCTTTTTATCTGGCAAACGTAAGCATGTTTTAGTATTATCATTTGTGATAGGTGCTCTTATTTCACCAACTCCAGATATCTTTTCTCAGACTATGGTGGCTATTCCCATAATCTTATTATATGAACTTAGTATTTTAATTGTAAAATATCTTTTAAAGAAATAATAGTTAAGAAAAGCCCATGAAAGGAAGTTATATATGGCATTTACTGATTTACGTGAATTCATTCATGCTCTAGAGGAGCGAGGTTGGCTAAAGCGCATTCAAGAAGAGGTAGATTGTGATCTTGAGATTACAGAGATCACAGACAGGGTATCTAAAATGTCTGGTGAGAAAAATGTAGCCTTACTTTTTGAAAATGTAAAAGGATACAATATGCCTGTACTCATGAATGCTTTTGGCAGTATGGAACGTATGGCGCTGGCTTTGGGTGTAGACAAGCTTGATGATATTGCAGCAGAAGTTAAAGAAATATTCAAATTACCTTATATTTCTGTGCAGAATAAATTAGATTTGTTGAAGATTATTCC
>JBEQCC010000227.1:0-5324 GCA_041639455.1 Pelosinus sp.
AGAATATTACAGACATTGATAGCAACGCATGTGCCTACGGGGAATGTTGTTCCGGATACAACGAAATCTATGTCTTTAATGTAGTCATCGTGTATGTTACAGGTAAATGAGCTGAGATTTATCGTTGCAGCAGTTCTTGTCAACTCTAGCAGAATAAATTCACAATCATCCTCTACTTTAACATCAATGTCCAATTTTGGTGATTTACAGCATTTATCATCCTTTTTACATTTTCCATCTTCGTGTTCATGTTCTTTGTCGCAACAATCGTGTTCTACCCGATCGCCTATCAGGCCTTTGAAATGTCCGGTCAGTACCTGAAAATCCTTGAGAACCAAAGTTACATGAAGGCAACTGGCGAAATCGAAGTCTTTTGGAAAACCCATAATTAATATCTCTCCTTTTCACAATTTGACTTACTGTCTACTTCATAATATGAAAGTGATTATGTAATAGTTACTTAATATCTAGGCAATGGCGGCATTATTTTTCTACTATTGGGAAGGAACTATGTTGCGGGATCGGCAGTGGCGCTGAGTTTTTCACCAAAGAATTCTTGGTAATCACGTTCATGTTTTTTTTGAATAGAATAAAGTAAACCAAAAAAAATTATGAGTAGGAGTTGAACGTTTTGTCTATAAAGCAGCATCCTAGTGGATTAAAGCTTGATTTTGGCTCGACAGTGACAATCCTTACAACTGCCGTTGCGGACACCAAACATTGCAGGCGAGTAAACGGGCAAGGCATATTTACTGGTGTTGTTCTTGAAGAATCTGAGCTCAGGTTAAAAAGGAGTTCCAAACATGTACTGATTTCCGTTGATGGCTTAAGTGAGTTGCAAGATGATAGTAAAAAAGAGGTGGGAGACTGCTGTTGTCATGAAATTAAACATGATGATAAACAGAATAATTGGGAGGAACATAAATCCCACTATCAAAAGAGCTTTGGAGAACATAAAAATGATTGTGAGCATGAAGTAAAAACAATGCAAGAATTTGTGATTTTGTCTTTGACATGCTCCTCTTTTCCATTTCTTCCAGGACAGATCGTTTGGATCAGCATCGATCAAATCATTGCTTTGACAGTACTTTGTAAAAATTAAATGATGATAAACGAGAAACTCCTGCAAAAACTCTAACGTGAGTTTGCAGGAGTTTCTCGTTTATCAATTCATGGATGCAAAGTCTTTATCCCTTTAGGTAGTCGATGTAAGTTCATTTTTAGTGGACAGACCAATATTGAATGAACAGGCCCAGAACCAAGGCAAAGCCAAAAAGAGTATTGGTTTGTGCTGTGGCTACCATGGCTGGTGCTAGAGATTCTGGAGTTGTATTCTTAAGAAAAATTCGTGAAGCTTGGATGGCCCTGGGTACACTGATGAAACATAAAAGCGACCAAAGGGGCAGCATGTCAATTGTCACTAAAAATAAGATCCATAAATAAGAAAAGATAAACATTCCGATTAAACAGTAGGTTGCTTTGTTTCGCTTTAAAAGAATCGCCAGAGTTTGCCGACCATGTCTTCTGTCGTCTTCTAAATCACGCAGATTATTAGACATTAAAATAGCTCCGATTAATGTTGAAGTAGATATAGAGGCCATGACGGCTATGGTGCTGACAGTACCAGTTTGAAGATAAAAAGAAATTACAATAATGACGAGTCCCATACAAGTACCTGAAACCAACTCGCCAAAAGGTGTTGCTGAAAGGGGAAAGGGACCGCCGGAATAGAGATAGCCTACAGCAGCACAACAAAGACCAATGGGCAGCAGCCACCAACTACTTTCGTAGCAAAGATAGAGTCCCAATAAGATTGCAGTAGCCACAGTGCATTGTGCAACGGCAAAAATTTGACGAGGATCAGCGCCATATCTAACAATAGCACCACCGATTCCCAAAGAATGTTCGTGATCCAAACCGCGTTTGTAATCGTAATATTCATTAAATATATTCGTTGCAACTTGAATGAGAATGCTTGCTAAGAGCATAATAAAGAATAAGTCCAGACGAATCTGATGGGAAGGCAGGGGTAAAACGGTGCCAATAGCTACTGGAATAAAGGAGGCTGTTAAGGTGTGCGGACGAAGTAGTTTCCACCAGATACCCCATTTATGTTCAATGGCTGGAGTAAGCGCCTGTGGTGGTTGTCTGACTTGTTGTGGTGTAGGCATTCTGACACCTTCTTCTATGTAGTATCATTTTTGTATATAATTCCATCCTAATTGAGGAAAATCCTTTATAGTCGTTATAAGACATTTATAGATCGAAATTGAGAGTATTTTATGGAAATATTATAACCCAAAGGAGGTGTAGGAATGGTCAGTACAGGGAAAGTCACGAATGTTGTAGAGGAAGGGAATACAATAATAATCAATATTATTTTTATGGATGACACTGAAAAAACTGTCGTTTTGCCAAATGAAGATAGTGACAAATATAAAGATAAATATGTTATTTGTGCTATGGATTCAGATAATAATACTAAAATACTAGAGATTGTTGGTGATGACCAGGATTAGGCATGAAAAAGGAAGGTCGCCTGACTTCATGGGTAAGACGACCTTCCTTTATAGCAAAAGGGACGAAAGACCTAGGAAACTATGACATTTTACATGTGTAAAAATCTTCTATTTATTACGATAATAGTAGTAATAGGAATTATTTGAGTTTTTTAAAGAGGAGACGATGTTATGTTTGTTATGGAGCCCTGGTTATCGAATTTATTGCATATTATTTTAACTGTTGGATTTTTATTATATTTATATCGTCTAAGTGAGAAACTGAATGACTAAAACTGCAGAGATTTTCTTCATGTAAAACCCCGCTCAGTCAATAAGCTGAACGGGGTTTTACATTTGTCCAGCAAGGCATGTGGAAAAGTTTCTCTAACAAGGCAAGCTTTTTTAGGATACGAGATAGCATTGAAATAGAATTAAACAGATATTAACATTCCCTTAACAAGCTGCCAGAAAGGTTGTTTTATACTGAACTAAATAACAATCCCAAGGAGGCATTTTTTATGATCAAACGAGGAAAGGTACAGTCCCTACTGCTATGGTTACTTTTCATGATGACAATTCTGTTGGCAGGGTGTGGAACGGGGGCGCAGCAGCCTGTGCTTACTACTGGAAAAAGCGGAGAGATAAGCGGTAAGTTACAAGTTTATACATCGCAGCCGGATAGTGATATTAGTAAATTAGTGGCTGGGTTTACGAAAAAATATCCTCAAGTTCAGGTAGAAGTGTTTCGATCCGGCACGGAAGAGGTAATTGCACGAATTAACACAGAAATGAAGGCAGGAAAGTTAGGAGCGGATGTATTATTTTTGGCTGATGCTCCTACGTTCGAGGCACTCAAAGCGCAGAATTTGCTACTGTCTTATCAATCAGGTGAGCTTAAGGGCGTGAATCGAGATCTGCTGGACAGTGATAATATGTATTCTCCAACCAAAATGATTCCCATTGGAATTGTGGTAAATATCAATAAAGTCAAGGACTTAGACAAGATTGACTGGAATACCCTGTCTGCATCTGAAAGCAAGGGGCAAACAGTCATGCCCAGTCCCTTGTATTCAGGAGCAGCAGCCTATAATCTGGGTATATTTAGGAATCAATCTGCACTGGGATGGAGTTATTATGAAAAGCTAAAAGATAATCAGGTGATGGTGGTAAAAGGCAACGGCGATGTAATTAAACGTGTAGCCAGCGGGGAAAAAAGTTTTGGCATGGTGGTAGATTTTATGGCCTTTAATGCTGCCAAACAGGGCTCACCAGTTGCCTTTATTTATCCTAAGACTGGTTCTGCCGTTATTACGGAGCCTGTCGGTATAGCAAAAACCACGCAGAATGCAGCTGCCGCTAAAGCTTTTGTTGATTTTGTGCTTTCTGCCGAAGGGCAACAATTAGCGGTGCAGCAAGGTTATCTGCCAGTTAACAAGGATGTGAATGCGCCGGAAGGCAGACAGGCCACTGCTTTAAAAATCTTGACTGCACCAATTAAGAAACTGGTTGAACAACGGGATGCTGACAAAAAAGACTTTACTGTATTATTCGGCGGGTGATTATGAAACGCATCAAATCATGGTGGCTGCCCATATTACCGATCATTTTAATCATTTATCCCCTGTGGAATTTGGTTGCTGTTTCCTTGGGAGTATCTACTGTGCAGCAAGAAATTTCATTAACTGCATATGGTCAGCTGCTCCAAGATCCACAATTGCCGACTGTAATCCAAAATACCTTGTATATCGCGGTTGTTTCCACACTCGCTTCCTTATTCATGGGCGTCGTGGCTGCCATACTTACGGAAAAAACAGATATACCGGGACGCCGGGGCTGGCGTCTGATTTTTATCCTTCCAGTGCTTTTGCCCTCTTATGTAATTTCCATTGCATGGCAGCACTGGGCGGGCCCCGTCGGTTTGCTAAACGACTGGTTACAGGATTTTTTTGGTCTGAAAATGTGGGATTTAGCGGGCATTAATGAAATAGCCATTGTAATGGCTATTTCGAATATGCCGATTGCTTATTTGCTGGTACGATCTGCACTTACTGCAATTCCGGCACACTTGGAAGATGCTGCTCGTATTGCAGGTGCCCGACCTGTTAAAGTGTTCACCTCTGTAGTCCTACCATTAACGGCGCCAGCTTTAGTCAATGCCGCTTTATTATGCTTTGCAAGCGCTCTGGATAATTTTGGCATTCCTGCTTTTATCGGTATACCTTCTGGTGTTACAGTTCTTAGTACGCTGATTTATCAAAAAGTCGTTGGTCTGGGAGGTGGTCAGTTTGAACAGGCGGCGGCTCTGGCAGTAGTCACAGGGGTGCTATCCATGATACCTGTATATTTTCAGGGCAAGATTTTTCATGGACCCAAATATTCCCGGGAAGAAGGGAGTCGAGAAAAAAGAATATACCCTATGGGAATTTGGAAATGGTTATTGGTTTTGTTCGTAAGCATATGGCAGGGGATAACCGTTGTGGGACCTTTTCTGGCAATGTTGTTGTTGTCTCTGGCACCTGCCTATGGCGTTTCCTTGACCTTAAGCAATCTTACCTTTGCTCATTACATTTCCTTGTGGACGGATACACCAGTGGTGGCTGCAGGTCTGAAAAACAGTATGTTGTTAGCCTTAATATCTACGGCTGCAGTTTTATTGCTTGCCTGGCCCTTGGCACGGAGGATCGTACTTGCTCCATCACGCCTGATTACTTTTTTGGATGGCATTGCCGCCATACCTTACTGTCTGCCGGGAATGGTAGTAGGGCTAGCCGTACTGCTGACTTGGATTCAGCCTATTCCCGGCACCTCCTTTAGCCTATATGG
>JBEQCC010000228.1:0-5324 GCA_041639455.1 Pelosinus sp.
AGGAAGGCCTTGATCGTATTGTCTTAGAAAAGCTTAAAATCGATGCTGGTGATGCCGATATGGCAGATTGGCGTGAAATGGTTCATAAAATCATTAATCCTTCAAAATCAGTGAAAATTGCAATTGTCGGTAAGTATGTGGCTTTGCCTGATGCGTATTTGAGCGTGGCAGAAGCATTAAGACATGCAGGTATTGCCAATGATACTGCCATTCAAATTCATTGGATCAATGCAGAAGAAATTGAGGCTGCATCTGTGGATCTTAAAAAGTGTTTTGCAGATATTGACGGTATTTTGGTGCCAGGCGGTTTCGGTGATCGGGGTGTAGAAGGCAAGATTAAAGCCATTCAGTATGCCCGGGAAAACAAAGTACCATTTTTCGGTTTATGCTTAGGTATGCAATGCGCTGTTGTTGAGTTTGCCCGTCATGTATGCAACTTGGCAGATGCTCATAGTACAGAGTTTAATCCTGAGACGCGGTATCCGGTAATTGATCTCATGTCCGAGCAAGTGGCCGTAGAAGAAAAAGGCGGCACTATGCGTTTAGGGATTTATCCATGTAAGGTGTCGGAAGATACTTTAACCTGTCAAGCTTATCAAGATGAAATTATTTATGAACGTCATCGTCATCGTTGGGAATTTAATAATGCCTACCGTGAGCAGCTCACTCAAGCTGGTCTTGTGATCGGTGGTACTCTGCCAAATGGTCGATTAATAGAAATTATAGAAGTTAAGGATCATCCATGGTTTGTTGGTACTCAATTTCATCCGGAACTTAAATCACGTCCGACCAACCCACATCCATTATTCAGAGAATTTATTAAGGCTGCTCTGAACGGCAAGTAGTAAAAAAGCAACTGTTGGACTTACTTCCGGCAGTTGCTTTTTTGTAAGCAAAGGATACGTTTTGCTAATTTTATAGAAAAACGTAATGAACCGCGAAGGGTGCAAAGAAATGCAAAGAACGCGAAAGCATTTTTATAGATGTTTTAACCTTCATAGTTTTCGTATCTTCCGCGGTTCAAAATGTTTTATTGTTTAAGAAGTGAAGCGTTTTTCGCATAGGTAACTTTGTCGAAGGTTTTGTAAAATAAGGAGGTTTGTCTATGTATAAAAAGTCAGTTATCATTGTGATTGGAATTGTGATAGTACTTTCATTAATCGGGTTGGCTTTTCATGGCTTGGGGGCTAAGAATAAGGGAAAAGTCAGCCAGTCGAATACGATTGGTATCATCTACGTGGATGGTGTAATTATCGGCGGCCGAGGCCAAAGCAGTGTGCTCATGGAGCAAGGCGGTACCGATCAAATTATTAAGCAAATACACCAGGCTAGAGATGATGAATCGGTAAAGGCTGTGGTTTTAAGAGTAAATAGTCCGGGAGGCAGCGCGGCAGCTTCTCAGGAAGTGGGAGAAGAATTGAAGAAGCTGCGGGCTCAAGGCAAGGTAGTAGTAACTTCCATGGGTGATGTTGCTGCTTCTGGCGGATATTGGCTGGCAGCATGTACGGATAAAATTTATGCGAATCCGACAACGTTGACAGGCAGTATTGGTGTATATATGCCTTACGCCAACTGGGAAGAGTTATACAAAAAAGTCGGTATTTATCAAGAGAAAATTAAAAGCGGACCCTACAAGGATATTTTATCTCCTGAACGGCAAATGACGGATGCAGAACGAGAGATTATTCAAGTTATGGTGGATGATATCTATAATCAATTTGTAGACGTAGTAGCGCAAGGACGCAAGATGGACAAAGAACAGGTTAAGAAACTGGCTGACGGGCGTATTTATACAGGTAATCAGGCCAAGCAGCTTGGACTGGTAGATGAATTAGGCAATATGTATGATGCGATTGATGGTGCCAGCCAATTGGCAGGTATTGAAGGGAAACCAACCATAAAAGAATTTGGCAAAACATCTCCTTGGAACATGCTGTTTGGTCCTAGTGAGAAAATAAGTACGCTGCTAGAACAATTTCTATTTCAAAAGGCTGGAAATCAATTGAATCTAGGTGTTCCTTTGGAAGCGGCGCCAGAAAAATGGCAGGTGAAATAAATGGGGAATGTCTTCGACGTTTTGTATGATGTGCTATTCCAACCTAAAATAGCAATGCAGATGATTGCCGATAAGAAAAATATATTACAGGCTGTGATCGTCTTTTTCCTTAGCCTGGTGATACCCTTATGGGCCTTGTATTTTGGTATGCAGGATGTTGGCATGTCTGCTATGATTCCCTTTGTCATCGGGTTTAAAATTGTTAGCAGTATGTTCATGTGGTTTATGGGAGCTGCCGTATGGCATTTGATTGCTGAATTTTTTGGTGGCAGAGGCACAGGATTAGGGTTATTTACTACACTGGGATTTGCCCAGTTTCCACAAGTGTTTATCGTTCCATTGTGGGTAATTGCTGCATTATTGCCAGCCAGTTTGAAAAGCATAATGATGGCGGTTGCTGCTTTGACAATTTTTGGTTGGTCATTTTTCTTGACGATAACAGCGATTAAAGAAGTGTATGAATTTTCCACAGCAAAGGCAATGTTGGTTATGATAACTCCTGTATTAGCCATCCTAGTGGTATGTGCAATTGCTTTTACCTTTATCGGCAGCGCTGTGACACAAATGCCCATGTGGTTGTAACCGATAGATGTGAAGTGTAAACTTGTATTGATTGTTAGTCTGTCAGGAGTGGAATATACAAATTCCATTCCTGACAATTGCCATGTAAAATTTGATTTCAATATATAGATAGAAAAGGGTAGGATGAAATGAGAGGTAAATTTACAATTCTTGCGCTCGTCCTAGCATTCTTGCTTGGAGGGTGTGCGAGTCAAACGCCAGCGCCAACTGCTGGTCTTAGCGTAGCTGCACCAGAGGAAGGCATGAAGTGGGGACTTCCCCAACAAGTACAACAAGAAGGAGCGGGAAATTCCTATCGAGTGATGGCAGCACAAGGCCAAGGGACGATGCTGGAACTGGCAGCAGGGAACCAGGGCAAGATTGAATACTTCGTGGAGGTAAAGGCCGATGCGGCAGCCTTTGCGAATATAAGAATAGAATTTTTGTCTACGCAAGGGGGAGGGCGGATTCGTTTCGCAGCTTTTGACAATAAGGGGAATCTTCTCAGGGAAACGGGCTCTATTTTTACAGGACAGCTGCCTTCTGACACTGCTTACGGAAAGTGGCAGGATAGGCGATATTATAATAATTATCAAGGCGGCTGGATTGAGGAAACTTATTATTTCTCCCAAATGTTAGCTGATTTGCCACAGGCTGTTTCATCTGATGCAGTAACCTATCGTCTCAGCGTAGAAGTGAGTGAGGGGCAGCATGCTCTTATTTCTCAGCTTACGACGGGCATAGATATCACGAAAGCTGTAGCGCTGACTCCTAGTACGCTGCAATATACTGTTAAACAGGGAGATTGGCTCACGATTGAAGCCGATGTGGAAAATCAAAGTCAAGAACTTCTGGAAAATGTGGCAGTGCGCCTTCAGGAGCCTTATGGTTATGGTCTAGTTGCAGTAGATCAAGTTACAAAGACGATTGCACGTTTGGCCCCAGGGGAGAAACAACGTGTTAGCTGGCAGATTAAAGCCCAAAGACCTGATAGTGTAAACTTAAATCAGCCTTGGCCCATTAGCTTTCGTGTAAATGAAGTGCTGCTATCATCAAAAATCGGAGTGAAGATAGAAGATACAAGACCGGGAAAAGTCTTTTATGTAATGACCGAAGATTTAGAACCCATTGATGGCGCTGGTTATGCTAAAGCCTGGGGGAATACCAATGGATGGCTGGATCCACAGGAATTTTTGGGACAAATGGTTTTAAAAGCGGAAAAACTCAATGAAATAGCCGAAAAGTATGGGGCAAAGTGGACCCATTATATTACCTGGCCGGCTGTTAAAGCTGCTGAATGGGCCGCAGGTCAGTCAACCTTGGGTGAGTGGTCTAAGGTAGTAGCAGCGATTAGAAACTCCGTCATTCAAGAATCTGGAAAAGGTCATGAATATGGAATTCATATGCATTCCGATTATGATCCGAATCTGTCTGGCAATGTTCTGTCTTATAATGCTGCAGTTGACGGATTTTGGGCAAATCATTTAAAACATGGTTGGGCTCATTCTATAGAACGTGAAGGCAATTTTAGTGACTATAACAGCCGAACCGGCATCTTATATCAGTATCAGACAATCGTAGATCAATTGTTGGCCAATTCTTCCCAAGGGCAATTACTAACAGCTCGAGCAGGTTCTTTTGATTTTGGCAATGGCAGCGCACAAGAGGCGATGAGTACCAATGCGTATAAGAAAGTTGGCCTATGGGGATCGAGTGATGCTGATGGAAATGCAGGAGGTATCACCTCAGGTGAATACGGACAGGAAATTTATTTTGGGGCTGCTGATGATATTAATGCTCCTGCAAAGGATCTTCTAAAGTTAGGGGTAGTGGAGTTTCGCCCCACGCCAAAAGAATCTATTGCATATGATAGTCAAAGCGCATCTATCATGAATGAAAAAACAGATCAAGGCATGAAATATTTTACGGAGGGCACTTCCACTGTAAAGCCCGGGGTGCATGCCATTGTCGGTTTCACACATGCTATGTTTATGATGGGGCAGACAGATTGGCAAAGTCTTGAGGGAGGCCAATTTCAGGCTTTAGATGATCATTTAGCTTATATAAAAGAAACGTATGTTAATAAAGGTTTATTAACCTTTGGAACTGCTAGTGAATTGGTTGCAGATTATTTGGATTATTACACACCTCAGTTATTGGCGGTATATGGTGCAAGACGATCCGATCAATTTGGTGTTGCTGAGTATAACATTCGGATTTTAGGGCGGGATATTCCTGTTGATGCGAATCGTATTCATAGTGTAACTATGAAATATCCGTTGTACTTACGCGATAGTGCCTATCGAATCAGTATATTAAAAAATGGACAGACTATTTATAGTACTTGGGGGCTTCCTACTCCCTTTAATGATATAGTATTTACAGTAGATGATAAAACTGCTGTATATACTGTAAAAATATATCATAATGAACTTGCTGCCAAGTTCATAACGCAAATTCGTTCTTTAAATGAAAAAATATTCAAAAAAAATTGACAAAAAGTATTTTTTCCCATTATATAGGAGGATATTTTTAGATTTGTGCGAATAAACATATAACATAGAACATAAACGGATATAAAGTAAATAAGGAGAGGCTAAGAATGTCTAATATCAAACATACAGTATTGGTTATTGATGATCAGCCAGGCATTAGAAGATTACTAATGGAAGTTCTAAGCGAAGAAGGGTATGCAGTTCATACAGCA
>JBEQCC010000229.1:0-5316 GCA_041639455.1 Pelosinus sp.
AGTAAGCCTGTCTGCCGCATTCTTATCTACCAATACAGCTATTTTAGGGTTAAAATATTCAATTTGCTTCTCCAATAAAATATCATTATGATAAGCAGCTAATGCAGTTACACAAAATTGATCTTGATTAGCTGCAATAACTTCTAAAGATTGTGTGCCAATAGAACCAGTGCTGCCTAAAATTGCTATAGATTGCATTGTAAAAGTCTCCCTTAACCTCACTTAATTATACACTAGAATAAAAAATAAATTATCGTAATAGAATCATATGTATATAGTAATAGACAATAGGCACTGTAAATAAAATACTATCAAACCGATCTAAAATTCCACCATGTCCCGGCAGTGATTTTCCAGAGTCCTTTACTCCTGCAAAACGTTTTATTGCAGATTCTGCTAAATCTCCAATTGGCGCAATAACACCAACTACTATCCCCATGATTATACTATGACTTACTGGTAACTTAAATAACAATCCTAACAGGGTAATTGCTAAAATACTACCGGCAAGTCCCCCAATAGAACCTTCTACTGTTTTTGCTGGACTGATTGCTGGGCATAGCTTATGCCTTCCAAAACGCGACCCTACAAAATAAGCAAACGTATCATTCGCCCATGTTCCAATTAAAGCTAACCACAAATAGCTCGCTCCCATAGACAACGTCCCCACAAAAGTCGTTATATATAAAGAACTATCCGTAAATCTTAAAAGCAATAAATAGGAAAAGCCTACTCCAATATAAGTAATGCCAAGTATAGAGAAAGCTACATCAACAACAGTAGACTTATTTCCTGACACTACCATATTTACTAGACATAATAGAGTGGCAAAAACCAATGTCATAGTCATTTCCTGAGAGTTTCCTAACCAGGCGCACCCCAGTATCAAAGCATTCATTATAATTCCCAAAAGGTAAAATACTTTTATATTCTTATTACCCATCATTGTATAAAATTCATGCCATGCCAATAATGTAAGAATCAAAATAGCAGCAGCAAATAACCACTCACCATAATGAATTACATAGATAGTAATAGGTATACCTATTACTGCTGTTAAAACCCGTCTCCCCAGCATTCGAGCACCTACCTGTAGCCTTATTTTTTTAATCCCCCAAATCTTCGCTCTCGTTTCTGATAATCTACAATAGCTTGTAGAAAGTGGTCAGGCTTAAAGTCAGGCCAATAAATATCAGTAAACCAGAATTCCGCATACGCTGATTGCCATAATAAAAAATTACTAATTCGAAAATCACCACTAGGTCGAATGATCAAGTCAGGATCAGGTAAACTGGCTGTATATAAATTTTCCATTATGCTTTTTTCACTAATATCATCAGGTAAAATTTCACCTCTAGCAACCTTCTCGCCAATCATCTGAACAGAACGTACAATTTCTGCTCGCCCACCATAATTGACTGCCAAATTAAAAACTAACCCTGTGTTATTCTCAGTATGTGTCTGGGCCTTTTCAACTTTTTGCTGTAATGCAGTAGCTAATTCATCTATTTTGCCAATAAAGCGAATTTGCACATTTTTTTGATGCAATTCATCAATTTCACTTTCAAGATATTCAGAAAATAACCGCATTAATAAGTTCACTTCATCTTCTGGTCTTTTCCAATTTTCAGTAGAAAATGCATATGTGGTCAATACTTTTAACTTCATATTAACAGCCGTTGTAACAATATGGCGTAAACTTTCTACTCCTGCTCGATGACCAAAAGTGCGCGGCAATCCTTTTCGTTTTGCCCATCGCCCATTTCCATCCATGATAATAGCAACATGTTGAGGTAAATTCTCCTGTTCTACTACTTTTTCTTCATCAATCTTTTCATGTTTTTTATTAAACCATTTTTCCCACATGTTATGACCTCCAAGATAATCTAACAAGCAACTAAACCCCCTCTTGCGAGGGGGTTCCAGTCATGGAGCCAAAATAGCACCAACAGGGCAAACCGCCACACAGGCACCGCATTCACACATTTTGCTAAAATGGTAAATATGACATTCCCTTCATTGAAACATAAACTTGATAAAAAAGTTGCTTTACAACAATTTCTAAGGTTATGTTCATTACTGCAAGTTAACGTTTAACAATTTCTCTCCCTATCTTAGCAGCAACTACCAGATGATACACACCACCATGAAACTGCTGCCGTATAACATAAAAGCAATTCTCTGTTAAGGCCGATACGTGATGTGTTGGACGAGTCACAATTACCGCATATTGTGCCTTTGCCTCATTTAATTGCTTTTCTGCCACATATAAGGATTTTGCTACTACATCTATCATATTATACTTCCATGATCTCTTTTTCTTTAGCATTCATAATTGCATCGACTTCCTTTACGTATTTATCAGTCAGTTTCTGCATGTCATCCTGAGCTTTCTTTACGTCATCTTCGGATATCGCTTTATCTTTCTCAAGCTTTTTTACTGCATCATTTGCATCACGCCGAGAGTTCCGAATGACAATTCGGCTATCCTCAGCTTTCTTATGAACAACTTTCACAAGTTCTATACGACGCTGCTGCGTCAATTGTGGTATATTCAAGCGAATGACTACTCCATCACTGTTAGGTGTAAGCCCTAAATCTGATTTTAGAATTGCTTTTTCAATTTGAGCAATCATTGATTTTTCCCATGCTTGAATTGTAATCATCCGTGGTTCAGGTACAGCAATGTTTGCCACTTGATTGATCGGTGTCGGCGTACCATAATAATCGACTGTAATCTTATCTAACAATGCAGGCGTAGCTCGCCCTGCACGCAAAGTAGATAATTCTCTGCGCAAAGCATCAATTGCTTTCTTCATTTTTTCGGTATTACTATCATATATTTCTTTAATTAACATTTTTATCCCCCCACAACAGTACCAATATCTTCTCCAAGGGCAGCCTTCAAAATATTCCCCGGCTCATCAATACTAAACACAATAATGGGAATTTTATTATCCATACACAAACTAGTGGCAGTTGAATCCATAACACCCAAACCTCGTTTTAAAACCTCAATATATGCTAACTCTTTGAACTTTTTAGCTTCCGGATTTAAACGAGGATCAGAATCATATACGCCATCTGTATTCTTTTTCGCCATAAGAATTACATCTGCTTCAATTTCCGCTGCTCTAAGCGCAGCTGTTGTATCCGTAGAAAAATAAGGATTACCAGTACCTGCAGCAAAAATAACTACACGATTTTTTTCTAAATGGCGAACAGCCCGACGACGAATATATGGCTCAGCAATTTGACGCATTTCAATTGCCGTTTGCACACGAGTGTCCACATCACATTGTTCTAGAGCATCCTGAAGAGCCAAAGAGTTCATTACAGTAGCTAGCATTCCCATATAATCAGCAGCAGCCCTATCCATTCCTTTAGCACTTCCAGACAAGCCACGCCAAATATTTCCTCCACCAACGACAACTGCAACTTGTAAGTTTGTATTTCTAATTTCTTTTATCTGGCGAGCGATAGAGTCAACAATAACTGGATCAATACCATATCCCTGCTGCCCAGCCAAAGCTTCACCACTAAGCTTCAAAATTACACGCTTATATTTTGATGTAAGCAAACATATCCCTCCATCCTTCCATTGAATTCTACAAAACTGCAATAAATCCTCTAATACATTTAAGAAAAGACAAAGCCTTTACCTTATCTTATAAGATATGAAATAAGCTTTGTCCTTCCAAATTTGAAATCAAAATTTAATATACTCTGATTCCTTAAAAATAAGAGAACACTGCAGTGTTCTCTTATTTTTTAACAGCAGCCATTACTTCAGCAGCAAAATCATTACTTTTTTTCTCGATACCTTCACCAAGCTGATATCTGGTAAATCTGCGAATGGAGATATTCTCACCAATTTTAGAAATATTTTCATTAATAAGCTGAGTAATTGTCTGCTCTGGATTTTTGATAAAAACTTGTTCCATTAGACAGACTTCTTTATAATATTTTTCAACCCTGCCTGCAATCATTTTTTCCACAATATTGGCAGGCTTACCTTCATTTAGAGCCTGAGCTTTAAGAATTTCTTTTTCATGTTCCAACACTTCTACAGGTACTTCTTCACGACGTACACATGTCGGATTCGTAGCAGCAATTTGCATTGCAATAGCTCTTGCTAAATCTTTGAAATTATCTGTCTTTGCAACAAAATCAGTTTCACAATTGATTTCAACCATTACACCAATACGTCCGCCACCATGTATGTAAGCTTCAATAACACCTTCCGAAGCAATTCGATCTGCTTTTTTAGCAGCAGCTGCTAAGCCTTTTTCACGTAAATAGTCAATGGCTTCATCAAGATTACCCTTAGTTTCAGTTAGAGCCTTTTTGCAATCCATCATGCCTGCACCAGAACGCTGGCGCAATTCTTTTACCATTTCAGCAGTTACCATATAAAATCCCCCTATCTATTATTAAAGGTAAGAGGGAAAAATATTATTTTTCCCCTTACCTTTATCTAAATACAATTACTCAGCTTCTTCTACTTGTTCGCCCTGTCTAGCTTCTAAGACAGCATCTGCCATTTTAGCCGTAAGCAATTTCACAGCACGGATAGCATCATCATTGCCTGGAATAACATAGTCAATTTCATCTGGATCACAATTAGTATCCACAATTGCTACAATAGGTATACCAAGCTTCTTTGCTTCAGCAACAGCAATGCGTTCTTTACGAGGATCAATAATAAATAATGCTCCTGGTAATTTAGTCATATTTTTAATACCGCCAAGGAACTTTTGTAATCTTTCCATCTCATGACGAAGAGTAATAACTTCCTTTTTAGACAGTACTTCAAACAGTCCTTCTTCTTCCATGTTTTCCAATTCTTTTAAACGTCCAATACGTTTTTGAATGGTCTGAAAGTTTGTCAACATGCCACCGAGCCATCTTTCATTGATGTAATACATATTACTTCTAACTGCTTCTTCTTTTACTGCATCTTGAGCTTGTTTTTTCGTTCCAACAAATAAAATTGTTTTATCTTGTGCTATTTCACGCACAAAATTATAGGCATCTTCCACTTTTTTGACTGTTTTTTGTAAGTCAATTATGTAGATACCATTACGCTCCGTAAAAATATAAGGAGCCATTTTAGGGTTCCATCTTCTAGTTTGGTGACCGAAGTGAACACCAGCTTCTAATAATTGTTTCATGCTAATTACAGACATGTTCATTCCTCCATTTGGTTTTAATTTTTTCCTCCCCCAATTTCAAAGCTTCGCGACTCATACGCTGAGCACCCTGCGTTACCATCCATTGAGGTGTGAAATGTGTATGTTAACAACATAACAAGAT
>JBEQCC010000230.1:0-5277 GCA_041639455.1 Pelosinus sp.
TGAAGGAATTGGATTATACCAGATGGCATATCCAATTTATTTATTAGCCTTGAGTATTTCCTCTGCCGGTATTCCGGTAGCTATTTCTATTATTGTTGCTGAGAAAGTGGCCTTATCTGACTTTCGCGGTGCAAGTCGGGTATTTCGCATTTCATTAGGCTTATTAACGATAACGGGAATTGTTTTTACATTTCTATTGTATTTTGGTGCTGGATGGTTAGTTGAAAATCAATTTGTACGTGATCCTCGTGCTTATTATGCGATTGCTGCTTTGGCTCCAGCTATCTTATTCGTTACGATTTTATCTAGTTATCGTGGTTATTTTCAAGGATTGCAGATGATGACACCTACAGCTGTATCACAAATTTTTGAACAGCTGATTCGAGTCGTAACTATGGTATTTTTAGCCTTTTATTTATTGCCCATTGGTCTTGAATATGCAGCTGCTGGTGCCAGTTTTGGTGCAGGACCTGGTGCCTTAGCCGGCTTATTGGTATTAATGTATTATTATTGGCGGCATAGTACCGCATTAAAAGTAAAAATAGCTATGCAGCCGATTATCAAACAAGAAGCAAGCGGGAAAATAATTTTGCGGATTGTAAAATTGGCTCTGCCTGTGTCGCTGGCAAATATTATGCTGCCAATCGTGTCCAGCATTGACTTGTTGATTGTACCGGCACGGTTAGAAACTGCCGGCTATACGGTAGGTCAGGCAACAGAATTGTTTGGATACCTGACGGGCATGGCAATAGCGCTTATCAATGTCCCCACTATATTGACGGGATCATTGGCATCTAGCTTGGTACCTGCCATATCAGAAGCCTTTACGCTCAAGGATCACAAGCGAATCTGTCAGCGCACAGCTATGGCGATGCGATTTGCCAATTTAATTACCATACCCAGTTTTGTCGGGATGTATCTGCTGGCTACACCAATATCGCAAATGCTGTATGGTACGCCCAATGCCGGAGTACCAATCGCTATATTATCAGGTGGTGTCATTATGCTGGGGATACATCAGATTACGACAGGAGTATTGCAGGGATTAGGGTATACAGCGATTCCGCTTATTAATATGATAATCTCCGCTGCTGTAAAAATTGTTATGAGCTGGACATTAACAGCGATACCTTCTTTTGGCATAAAAGGTGCTGCTTGGGCGACAAACGTTGATTTTGCCGTGGCTGCTCTCTTGAATATGTATTTTGTATATCGCTATGTAGGATTTAGCATCAATATCAAAGATACATTAAAGACGGTTGCAGCTGCCATTATCATGGGCGTTATGGTTTTGTTAACCTATGATGCGGTGATGTTAAAAACCTTGCATAACACAATGGCAACCTTGGCTTCTGTTTGTATAGGTGGTATAGTATACAGTATTGTTCTTTTACTATTAGGAGGTATAGAACAGCAGGATATCGAAAAACTACCTAAAATAGGTAGCAAAATAGCTCGGTTATTAGGTAAAATAGGTATATTACGAAAATAATAAAATTTTTACTTTAATTATGAATATGAGGCGATAATGTGGGAGAAATTACAATTGTAGGATTAGGACCCGGTTCTTTTGGTCTTATCACCGTGGAGACCTTAGAATTATTAAAGACTGCAGAAAAATTGCTTTTGCGTACTGCAAAGCATCCAACCGTAGCGGCAATGGTGGAATGTGGTATTGCATTTACTAGTTATGACTATGTTTATGAGGAGAAAACGTCATTTGAGGAAGTTTACGAGACGATTGCTCATGAATGTTTGCGTCAGGCAGCAATAGGGAAAAAGGTGGTATATGCTGTACCGGGAAGCCCTCTTGTAGCAGAAAAAACAGTGATGCTAATTCGACAATTGGCAGGTGAACAGGGGATTGCCGTTAGGATTTTGCCTGGGATGAGTTTTCTGGAAGTCTTATATACAAGGCTTGCCATAGACCCCATTGAAGGCATTACGGTACTGGATGCTGCTGATTTATCAGCCATACCCCCTAAGTTAATGACTGCTTTAGTGGTAACACAAGTTTACAATCATTACGTTGCTTCAGAGGCTAAGCTGGTGCTAATGGAATATTATCCCGATGACTATGAAGTGATCGTTGTGAAAAATTTGGGATTACCAGATGAACAGTTGCTAACAATACCTTTGTTCGAGCTGGATAGAGTGCAGGAGATTGATCATCTTACCAGTGTATATGTGCCGCGCCGCAGTACTGCAGTTAACCGCTTTTCTTTCGATCCTATACTCGATGTGATGGCTAAGCTTCGCTCAAATGAGGGATGTGTATGGGATATTGAACAAACCCACCTCAGTCTTAGACGGTATATTGTGGAGGAGGTTTATGAGGTCCTAGAGGCCATTGATTTACAGCAGGGAGAATTATTATGTGAAGAGCTAGGAGATTTGCTATTACAGATTGTATTTCATGCCCGCATTGCAGAAGAAGCAAAGGTATTTACCATGCAGCAGGTAATTGACGGCATTGCAGAGAAAATGATACGTCGTCATCCTCATGTATTTGGTGATACAAGCGTCCGAGACGCAGGCGAGGTGGTATTGAACTGGGATGCGATAAAAAAGCGGGAGCACGGTCATGAGAGACCGTCTGTGCTTGATGGCATACCGAAGGGACTACCCAGTCTCATGAGAGCTTATAAACTACAAGCGAAAGCTGCTAAAGTCGGATTTGACTGGGATAGGATTGATCCTGTGTGGGACAAGATATATGAAGAACTGGAGGAACTCAAAGATGCCTGTGCCCAAGGACAAGCTATTAACATGGAAGCTGAGTTAGGAGATGTATTATTTTCAATTGTAAATTTGGCGAGATTTTTAAAAATTGATGGTGAAGTTGCCTTAAATACCACCAATAATAAGTTTCGTCGTAGGTTTTTATACATTGAAAAGGTAATGAAGGAAAAAAAACTAAAATGGAAGAATATGTCACACAAACAGCTTGATTTTCTCTGGGAAGAGGCGAAAAGTAACAAAATATAAAGAATTTGGGATTTTTTTAGTATTTTTTTAAAATCTAGACAGGAATAAAAAAAATGATAGCGAATAAGCTATTCGTAACGATTTTTCATAAGGAGGCTATTTTTGTGAATAAAACTGAATTAATTGCAAGTGTTGCAGAAAAAGCGGGTTTGACTAAGAAGGATGCTGAGAAAGCAATCAATGCTTTATTTGTTAGTGTTGAGGAAGCTTTGGCACAACAAGATAAAGTCCAAATCATTGGGTTTGGTACTTTTGAAGTAAAAACACGCGAAGAAAGAAAAGGCCGCAACCCACAAACAGGCGCTGAAATTACAATTCCAGCATCTAAAAACCCAGTTTTCAAAGCTGGTAAAGGCTTAAAAGACGTAGTAAATAAATAAATTTATTATAAATAGAAACCAGGTTAATATAACCTGGTTTTTATTTTAAGGAAGTGAAGTATATGATAAGCAATATATTGGTAGTTGATGATGAACCTTCGATCCTAGACCTAATTGAGTTTAACTTGCAAAAAACAGGTTACCACGTCCTTAAAGCAGAGAATGGTCATGCGGCATTGCAGTTGGTTAGAACCAATAAGCCTGACTTGATTATACTGGATCTAATGATTCCCGGTATTGATGGTGTAGAGGTATGTCGCAGATTGAAAGGACAACAGGAAACAGCAGCGATTCCCATTATTATGCTGACATCCAAAAATGAAGAAGTGGATAAAATTGTGGGCTTAGAGTTAGGTGCAGATGATTATATGACCAAGCCCTTTAGTCCTCGGGAGCTTATGGCTCGTGTAAAAGCGGTGCTAAGGCGGAGCCATAAGGATAGTGTACAGCACGATGGCGAGTTAGTTGTTGGGAAACTGCGATTGAATTTTTCCAGTTATACGGCATATTTAGATCAAGAGAAGCTAGAGCTTACTCCTAAGGAATATGAGTTATTGAAATTATTTATTACAAATGTGGGCAGAGCCTATACACGTGAGCAGTTGCTGGAGAAGGTATGGGGTTATGAATATTTTGGTGATACTCGTACGGTGGATGTACATGTACGTCATCTAAGAGCAAAAATGGCAGCTGAGCCGAAAGTGGCAGAAGCAATCGAGACAGTTCGAGGAGTTGGCTACCGCTTTAGCGAAATTTAACAAAAACATAATAATTGCATAATAATAAATGCCTGTATTTTGTGGTATATTTTTTATATCGGCGTTTATCTGATGACTAGGTTTCGATGTATGAAGAATCGCCTAAGTGGCAGGAGGACATCTATGGATTATAAAGTTCATGTGAATAAGTTAAAATTATACTATGGAGATGCATTGGCATTAAAGAAAATTTCTCTTAGTGTGGAAAAAAACAGCTTGTTAGCCCTGATTGGACCTTCAGGCTGTGGTAAGTCCACCTTTATCAAGACGTTAAATCGTATGAATGATTTAATCGCTAATGTAAAAATAGAAGGTGAAGTCCTGTTAGATGGAGTCAATATTTATCATCCAGACACAGATGTAGTGCTGCTAAGGAAAAGAGTGGGGATGGTTTTTCAAAGGCCGAATCCGTTTCCAATGTCGATTTATGACAATATTGCATATGGTCCCCGCATTCATGGCATCAAGAAAAAGGCACAGTTGGATGAACTGGTGGAAAAGAGTCTAAAAGGGGCAGCGCTTTGGGAAGAAGTGCGAGATCGTCTCCAAAGTTCAGCCATGGGTATGTCAGGTGGGCAGCAGCAACGTTTATGTATTGCAAGATTATTGGCAATTGAGCCGGAAGTGTTGTTAATGGATGAACCCTGTTCAGCCTTAGATCCTATATCAACTATGAAGATTGAAGAACTGCTTTCGGATTTAAAACAGAAATATACTATTGTTATGGTTACTCACAATATGCAGCAAGCTGCTAGGGTATCTGATTATACGGCATTCTTTTTGAATGGTGATCTGGTGGAACATGATCAAACAGATGTCATATTTACAAGACCCCAGGATAAACGTACGGAAGACTATATTACTGGACGATTCGGATAATGGAGGCGAGAGCATGATGGTCACCAGACAAAATTATGATCAAGAGTTAGAAGAGTTGCGCAATGATATCTTAGAAATGGGCACCCGTGTTGAACTGGCTATTGGCCAGGCTGTAGCTTCTTTAACGACCCAGGATATAGAGATGGCTAAGCATGTAATGGTTGGTGATGACTATATTGATGCCATGGAAAGCACTATTGAAGATAAATGTATGGTACTTATTGCCAGGCAGCAGCCTTTAGCAAGGGATTTGCGAATTATCGGTACAGGAC
>JBEQCC010000231.1:0-5254 GCA_041639455.1 Pelosinus sp.
CTATAAACTTCTGATCGAATACGGTGTTGCTTTGCCACTCCATCCTGAGTATCGAACGCTGCCCATGGTTTGGTATCTGCCCCCTCTTAGTCCCATCCTAAAAACAAGTGATAGCACCGATGCAAATGTTCTCTTTTCCCATGTCGATAACATGCGTATCCCTGTGGCCTATCTTGCGAATATACTGACTGCCGGAGATGCTGACGCTGTTAGAAATTCCCTCAAAATCCTAGTTGGGTTAAGACAATATATCAGAAACGTAACTATATTAAAAAAGCCAGGTAAAGATATCTTGAACGGAACCAATCTAGGTGAAGAAAAAGCACAAGGACTTTACCGTTTATTAAGTATAGCCAAGTATTCAGACCGCTTTGTTATTCCAGCTTCTCATAAAGAACGAACGGGAAATATGCATGTTTACCAAGGCAATTCTGGATTTGAAACTGTTGGAGGATGCTCAGGTTGCAATACCTGGCATGAGAATTAAGAGATGGATATTATGGAAAATGAAAATCTAAAACTTCTAAAGCTTTGCTCCCTACTACTTCAATATCCTGCTGAAGACTGGATTGCTCTAACGGATTGGCGAGACGAAATAATGCAACTCACCAACCCTAACAACCGCAATTTATTAAAAGGTTTCCTGCAATATCTAGATGGCAACAGTATCGATCAATTATGTGCAAATTATGTTGAAACCTTTGATTTTAGTGAAAAAAGATCATTACACCTTACCTACCATGAGTACGGGAACGGCCGCAACAGAGGACAAGCCTTGGTAGATTTGAAAAATCAGTATACTAAAGTTGGCTATCAGATCATGACAGATGAGCTACCTGACTACCTGCCACTAATGTTAGAATTCTGTGCAGCTATTGGCGATTGCGCGATTAAAACTATCTTATACCCACAATATCCCTCCATAACGAAGATTCACAATGCTCTTATAGAGACCGACAATGATTACAAACTCTTATTAGAAATATGCCTTGCTGCTATCAACAGCAGCTTAGTGCCAGAGGAGGTCGAGTGATGAACTATTGGCATCAGTTTCTATGGGTAATTTTCCCCTATATTGCCCTTACTATATTTATTATAGGGCATATTTTTCGCTACAATACTGACCAAGCAGGCTGGTCTGCCAAATCCTCTGAATTTCTAGAAAAGAATAGGCTCATGCTAGGGAGTATTTTATTCCATTACGGAATTATCTTTGCGTTCTTTGGCCATGTATCAGGAATATTGACTCCTATTTGGATTTTTGAAACTTTAGGAGTCTCTCGAAGTTCTTATCATCTTATAGCCCTTTCTGGTGGGTTACCGGCTGGAATTGCCACAGGATTGGGCATTGTCCTACTCCTCGCAAGGCGTGCATCTATTCCTAGAATATCTCGTCAGGTGGAATTAATGGACTGGATTTCAGGAATTTTACTATTAGCGGTCATAGCGGTCGGTCTTTTCTGCACTCTTTATTATACTGCTAGAGGTCTAGAATTTGATTACAGAACTTCAATTGCACCTTGGTTTCGCAGCCTATTTAGTTTTGTACCAAACCCTGAGTATATGATCGACGTTCCATTTGCCTTTCAGCTTCATGTTATC
Organism: Pelosinus sp.; assembly: GCA_041639455.1. Lineage (GTDB taxonomy): Bacteria > Bacillota > Negativicutes > DSM-13327 > DSM-13327 > Pelosinus. Next base: position 1,603 of record JBEQCC010000231.1, read on the forward strand.
TTAGCCTTCCTGCTATTTATGATTTGGCCATTTACTCGCCTCGTTCACATCTGGAGTCTGCCACTCGAGTATTTAGTAAGAAACTACATCCTCTTCTTGAGTAATATAAAAAAAAATAAAAATCAGTAGAAACTTAGGGGTCAGGCTTGACTTGTTAAAATAATTGACTTATTACGATTACAGCATTAAGTCAATTTCCAACAAGTCAAGCCTGACCCCAAAACTATTTGTTTTTGTTATCTCTCAATTTGTCTCAGCAAAGTAACAGTTTCCCCGCCTATCCCCCAGTTATCGGTATCCATCTCATCTATTACGACAACAGTAATTTTTGGATTTTTCCCTAATACATCTACCAGTAGTTGAGTTGCTCCTTGAATCAATTGCGCTTTTTGTTCGGGTGTGACTCCTTCTTTAGTGATCTTTATGTTAACGTAGGGCATTAGACATCATCGCCTTTCTTATTAATCTTTAGCGTCATCAGTGTTAGTAAGGCAACTAATAAAACCAAAACTGCAAAAATGCTAGGAGCTATAATACCGAAGCTTCCTTGTAGATACGCTGCTATGATAGGTCCTATAATCTGGCCCAATGCATATATAGTTGTCAATTCTCCAATAGCCTGTATTTGAGCTTCCGGTTTCATCTGGTATGCCAAAGTTATAGAGAGACTAGTTATTCCCATAAAGGTTCCACCAAATAGAGCACCCCCAGCCAAGGTACTAATTTGATTGGGGATTATAACTGGTAGAAGTATTCCCAGAGCCTGCATCCCGTACGCCAACATCAAGCTCACTTTTATACTTGTCTTTTTGGCGATTTGTGCCCAAAGATATGTCGAGGGGGCTGCCGCCAAGCCAATTAATATCCAACTTTGATTTGCAATATGACTGAGTTCAGGCATTGATTTTATCGTTTGCACAATAAATGTGGCCGTAATGATATAGCCAATACCCTCAAATCCGTAACTGGTGAGAAGAACGTACCATCCATAGTTCCTTACAAACTTATTTGGGACTCGTGTCTGTCCCGAATCCCCAACTTCAAAGCGCGTCGCTTTTGATAGAGTATACCACGCGACAATCCCAAAGATACTTCCGCCAAGTGCTAATCCCTGCCAAGTAGCTACCCAGCCACCTATGACATCAAACATTGGTACAAATATGCCGGTAAACGCAATTCCAATACCAACTCCGCTATAAAGATAGCCCGCCCAGTCACTTCGCCCTTGTCCTAAAGTAACACTTGAGGCAACGACAAATAAAATTGCACTTAGAAATCCGGAGCCTAACCTCATGAAAATCCAAAGTGAATCATTTAGCGTGAACGGCATAGCTATCAGCAAAATTATACTGGCAACTAATCCTCCCCCTAACCAGTTTCGTAAATACATTCTAACCCATTGCTTCCGTGAGATATAGGCTCCAATGAGATAACCTAAATAGTTGGCAGAAGCCATGACAGCAATATCCCATTCCGATATACCAATATCTCTTTGCATCAGCGGAATAATCGGTGTAAACCCAAATCGCGAAATTCCCATTGCTAAGCTTAAAGCACAAATTCCACCGATTAGAGTTGAAATACTATGGCAATTTTTCGTTTTTGTCACCACCTAGTCAAGAATACAGTTTCATGTTACTATAAAGAAGCAACTATTAAAAGCGATAAATTTCTATGATAGCAATCGTATTTATCTATGGAAGCTGATAAAGATGGATTTTGAAGATATAAAAGTATTCCGTGAAGTAGCATCACTTGGTTCCATGACCCAAGCAGCGGAAACCCTGGGATACGCACAATCGAGCGTCACTGCGCGCATACGAAAACTAGAAGCAAACTTAAAAGTAAATTTATTTTATCGTAATGCAAAAGGAGTGCATCTCACCCCCTCTGGTCGAATTTTCCTAGAATACGGATTAAAGATTACAAGTCTCACGGAAGAATTGCACCACCTCTTGAGTTCAAGTGAAGTTCCAGGCGGGTTACTGCGAATTGGCTCTATGGAAACAACAGCAGCAATTCGTCTCCCTTCGCTGCTCAAAAAATATCATTCCTCATATGATAAGGTCGAATTATCCCTTCACACTGGAACTACCGAATACCTAATTAATCAAGTGCTGAATTATGAGCTTGACCTGGCCTTTGTCGCAACGCCTGTCAACCATCCTGAAATTACTGAAATTGAAATTTTTAGGGAAGAGATGGTCCTGGTTGCCGAAAAAAAAGAAAATATCCAAGATATTTTGGATATTATAAGAAATAGAACAATATTAGTTTTCCGCCTTGGCTGCTCTTATCGATCATTGCTTGAGCGATATTTATTAGAGAGTAATTCTATACCTTTAAGACGTTTTGAATTTGGTTCGCTAGAAGCTATTATTGGCAGTGTGTCAGCTGGTATCGGAATCTCCTTATTGCCTAAATCTGTTATAGAAGATAAGCTTCACTCAGGCGTTCTAACCGCTTATAAGCTGTCATCGCATCTACAAAGTTGCACTACAATGCTAATACAAAGAAAAGACGTAATACAAACGGCAGCCATGACTAATTTCGTTGATTTAATAAATGGCGAGCACTAGCAATGTCAAGGGGGACAGGTTCTTTGCCACTTGCACCTTTCTTAGCAATTGTGAAGGTTACTTTTCACACGGTCTGACGGTTCTTTGTCTCACTTTACCGTTTTTAATATTTATCATTATTTTATTTCTCATAAGCATACAAAACTCCTGCTAGGCTAAGCTGCTTTGCAGGAGTTGTCGTATCTATTGATTTTTGATTAGCTCGTTTTCTTCCAAGTCTACAATGGCTCATCATGCAGTTTAAGATGAATCGGGGCCTCCGTAACAGGTATAACTGCGAAATTTTGGATAGGTCATGAGTCAATCGATTTATTTCTTATTTTAGCAGGATAAGCGATCTCCCTAATTAGCGGCTTTATGATGAGAAAATAAGATTTGCATGAGTCAGGTAAAGCTTATCTGAATCGGCTAACTCACTTTCCTAGGACATTATTCTCTGGTGCCCATTTTTTTTGCCATATAGGATATTCCTCAGTTAATAATTTCAATGGTTCTTTACTAAACCAATTGTATTTAGTCCTTCTTTCTGTAGTTACTTCCCAATAGCTATATCTTTTTAAGCTATCGCGGTTAGCAAATAGGGGTTTATTACTCTCAATTTCATAGAAGCGTGTCCATAAAGGAGAAGCATTCGGATCATTTACAATTATTCTATCAAGTCCTGAATCCGTAGTAGGATCTTTCTTCTCCTGCACTTTAATACCATTAATTTTTACAGAATCCAACCATGATACAGTCGACTGTACCGCATCAATCACTTCTGGGCTTGGGTTATCGATACTCATTAAGAACCTTACGACTTTAGTGCTTTCTTGGCTACTTAAAGAAGCAAGCTCAAATGATCTCCCCATGACCGGCTCTAGTGTATCTGGTGCATATTGTTGACACCATGCGGTTTTCTTACCATTAACAATAATTTGCGTATTTAAAAGCATATTTAGCCCTTTATTATAAGCTGTTTTACTTTGAGCAATATGTTTTTCATCCACAAAAGCAAGGCCCTCTTCTCGATTCTCAATATCACGCATCAAATCTAGCACATTTGCTATAGCGTCATCATTGATGGTAAAGAT
>JBEQCC010000232.1:0-5253 GCA_041639455.1 Pelosinus sp.
ATAATAGTTTTGGGAAGGCGCAGGAATGTAACGATCCTAAGTCAGAAGAACTGCCTATTTAATAGTCACCGTTTACCCACGAGCGATGGGGAGGGGATTTAAGTACATGCTGTTGTAATATTTCATCGTTGCGTTTTTTCGCAGGGATTTTTATCGATATAACTTTGCTGGCTTATATTATGTCTCCCGTTCTTGGATGGGAGATTATTTTTTTTACTTAGTGTATTGACTATTCCGTCTTGGGGAGCGGAAGTTAGTATGTTGCATGAAAATCTACCCCAATATTCATAATTTGGTATTTGTCTATAATAATTGGAGGGATTTATAATGGGAAAAACAGCTAGTACCGTCAACCTTTTGGCGGATAAAAGGGCTATTTTAGTTGTTAGCTTTGGAACTACTTATCGTGATACGTTGAAAATGTCTATCGAAAGTACAGAAAACAAAATTAGAGCTACCTTTCCTAATTACGAGGTACGCCGGGCGTTTACTTCCCGTATTGTCATTAAAAAATTGGCTGAGCGAGATGGTATTCTAATTGATACGGAAAAGCAAGCGCTTGAAAGATTGCAAGCCGAGGGATACAAAGAAGTGCTCATCCAGCCACTATATGTGGCCGCAGCTGAAGAATATGAAAAGTTAAGAAAGGTTTCTGTACATTTTGCTCATACTAAAGTGTTTGATAAGATTACTCTTGGCCGTCCACTTCTTTATTATATGGGACAGAAAGGCAACCCAGACGATTACCTGATTGCCATTAAGGCTGTTGAAACGCAATTACCTAAGTTAAGAGAACAGGAAGCGATAGTGCTTATGGGTCATGGGGGAGTACATCCTGCTAATACTGCTTATGCCGCTTTACAAATAAAACTAGAAGAAGCCGAGTTGAATAATACTTTTGTGTATACTGTTGAAGGTTTCCCGGCACTTGGTAGCGTTATTGAAAAATTGAAAAATAAAAAGGTGAAGAACGTGACTTTGTTGCCATTTATGCTGGTAGCTGGCGACCATGCCACTAAAGACATGGCTGGTGATGAAGAAGATTCTGCCAAATCCCAATTGCTTAAAGCTGGGTTTAATGTTGATATATATTTCCACGGCTTGGGCGAAAATCTAGCTATCCAGGATATTTATGTACAACATCTAAAAGATGCTATTGATCAACTGACCGTGCATAAAGCTAAAAAACACTAGTTTTAAACGGGTCATACTATAATGTAATTTCATGCGATAGATGCCTTTGGGCTGAATTAAAGGAGATTAGAAAGATGAATGCCGAAATTGGCGCTATAATTGGGTTAGGTTTTGTACTCGGGCTTAGGCATGCAATCGATTGGGATCATATCGCCGCTATCACCGATTTTATTGGAGCAGAAGATACGAAGAAAAAAAGTTTTTTCTTATCACTTTACTATGTAATTGGTCATGCGTTGGTTAATTTAGTGTTCGGTAGTGCTGCAATTTTACTCGGACATGTATTGCCAGAGTGGGTAGATGGAGTTATAGAACGAATTGTTGGGGCTATCTTAATAGGCTTGGGGATTTGGCTAATCGTGGCTCTTTTCAACCGGAAGGATGAGCAAGTATTACTCAGTAGATGGACATTGCTTTTTATGGGGATAAGGAAAATATCATATTGGTTAAAATCAAAATTTAAACCAGCAAGTACTCCGGTACAACAAGATTTTTCAGTTGATCTGGGTGTTCGTAGTGCGTGCTGTATAGGAATACTTCACGGAATTGGAGGAGAAACAGGAACACAAATCTTATTATTTACTGCGGCCGCAGGAGCTGGTACGGTAGCTTTAGGATTTACAGCCGTGTTAGCATTTATTATTGGTTTATTTATAGCGCAAACTGTGTTAATCCTTCTTCTCTTAAATGGTTATGCACAAGCTGCAAAAAATCCAAAAGTCTATGTAATATTAGCAAGCACTACGGCGTTATATAGTATTGCAGTTGGCATCATTTTCTTAATAGGTCAAAGCGACTTACTGCCCGCTTTAATCTGACCTAATAAATTGTTCAGGCAGGCATTATGTATGGGCTGTCTTGGGGAACTACGATTTCCTTGGGCGGAGAAGTAATCGGGCATTTATTTTAATCAATATAGAAATCTTTTTCATGAAGAGCGAGTGGCGGGGGAACACTAGGGCAGTTAAGACGCAGCATGCCTACGTCTTATTATCATTAAAGAAGGGGGACGTGATATGGACCGAGATATGCTGCTACAGACGGAAATCATCCGTAAACGATATAACCGCACTGCTCGATTTTATGACTGGATGGATAAGATGATACCTGATGCTATCCGTCAAAGAGCCCTTTCCCAAGCAACCGGCAAGGTTTTGGAAGTCGGCGTGGGTACAGGAAAAAATCTTCCCTATTACCGGGATGGCTGTGAAGTGACTGGTATTGATTTTAGCCCAGGCATGCTGGACAAGGCACGAGAAAAGTCGCATCTAGCTAAAGTGCCTGTTACGCTAGTGGAGATGGATGCCCAGCATATGACATTTCCGGACGGTACTTTTGATACGGTAGTCGCGACCTGCGTATTTTGTTCGGTGCCTGATCCGGTACAAGGCCTGATAGAGGTTCGGCGGGTCTGTAAGCCTAGTGGTAAAATAGTATTGCTAGAACATGTGAGAAGTGAAAATCCGCTACTTGGCTGGCTAATGGATGTACTTAATCCTGTATCCTTGCATCTTGTTGGATCTAATATCAACCGGCGCACAGTGGAAAACGTTCGTGCCGCAGGAATTGATATCCGGCATGTGGAAGACCTCACAAGTAAAATTGTCAAATTGATTGTAGGTAGACCGTAGCAAATTTTATAAGTTCTTCACAAATTCTTCATTAGTTATTCATATAATAGGCGTATGATAGGACTAGCGAAAACTCGTTGTGATGATGCGGATATTTGCAATCATCTCATAAATTGCGCTGGCGAAGAGCAAAGGTGAAAGTAATATATGATTAAAAGATTATAGTAGAGGAAAGGGGGGGATGATTTATGGATGGAAATAACCTTTTGTTGTTCTCCGCAATGGCATCAGTCCTGTTTTTTATGATGCGATATGGAGGAGGTTGCTGCGGAGGTGGACATCATTCTCGCAGGAAAAACCATAACGCTGCTCATGGGAAGGAACCAGACAATAGCAACTGAATCGCAAGATTTTTTCTTTACATTAATATTACATTGTGATATGATGTTAATTGCAAAATGTAATAAACGCTCCTGGAACGGGCGAGCGACTGGTGACCCGCGTGGCTATAGGCCGCGCTTGTCATAATCCGTTCCAGGCGTAGAAGGCACACCTCCCGGGGTGTGCCTTTTGCGTGGAAAAGAAAGAAAGGAGGACGATACCATGGCTGTGCAAAAAGTTCCCCAAGTCAGTACCATTGCCATCAAGCTGCAAAAAGGAGTTACTACCACTGGCAACCCGGCTTATGTGACCCGAAGCTACCCCTGCAAAGTGACTGTTGCCGATCAAGACATTTACGATGTGGCTCTAGGCATTGTGGGACTGCAGACGTATCCTGTTAGTGATATTGAGCGTGTGGATAATGCAATCTTGCTTAATGCCTAGCAGAATGGACTAACGATGAGGAGAAAGGAGGAATGACTTTTGGCTGATACTAATACCAAAACGCTAGAAATGGTATTCAAAACCGGCGGCGGAAAATCGTTGACGGTGGCAGTCCGAGACCCTAAGGACGGACTTACGTTAGCGGAGGTGCAGGCAGTCATGGCGACGATCATCGCCAAGAATATTTTTACCAGCACCAGCGGCGACCTGGTGGCCGTTCAAGAGGCACAAATTCGTCAGTTGGCGATTAACGAATTAAAGTAATGAAAGGAGGCCACGAGAGATGGAAGATATGGCCCGCCTTGCGGCGACGTACGGTTTTCCCATGGTCGTGGCCTTATTCCTTTTAGTAAGACTGGAAAAGCGCCTTACCGAACTTACCAACGCAATCAATAAGATGTGTTATTGCGTCGAAAGGATGGAGGTCATGAAGAAACCATGATTAAGACAGTATACGGTCCGCCGCCAACCGGTGAGGAACGGATTGAGGTAGTCGAGGTGCAAACGGAAAGCGGAATTTGGGAGGATGCGGAGAGAAATCTACCCGTCATAACCACATGCAGCAACGAGGGGGGCAACAAGCATGAGTGTTGATGAGTTGTTAGTCACACTGGATGCAGTACTTGACGCTCTGCCGGATACCATTGATAAGCAGCACCCCGAGCGGTTGAAGACGATACGGGATGTAATAGGCCTGATCATCACCGCCCGTAAACTGCATAAGTGATAAAGGCTATGAAACCAGCACGCCGATCGGCGTGCTGGTTTCTAGTCTGATTGAGGGGAGCCGATCCTATCTTTCGACGCCTTTGGATCATGTATTCACCCCGAGGGTGAATGTAAATTGCCCTCTTAGTACGACATAATGCGAACATAGCCTTATTTTTTTCTGATGTTCTCTAAATTAACATTTTCAACATATCGGCATAGGCCCGATTTTCTTCTACTTTGATGATGCATAACGCTGCTAGCGATTGCTATTGGCGTAGAGTATTTGCATATTGAGAAATAGTTAAGTACGTGAAGTGGCAGCGATGGATGTATTTTCCTGCCGTCATTTAGTTTTGTCAGTAAAACTGCACAGCTAAAGAGTTAATAGTTTATAAATTTAATATTGCCGGACAAGCTACTATATAAGGAAAAATGTCATTTTGAGCAGGAGTGAAAAATAGCATATGAAATCAGGTAGTAAGAATAAATTCATCTTGCTTTTGGGTGGAATAGTCGCCGGAATGATACTTATTTTAGGGCTTTGGTATTACGCTCCCCAATATCTTCCCGGGCCGTTCAAAAAGTCTGAACAGATGCCTGTAAAACCGCCGTATGAATATTATATAATTCAAGATGAGGCGACAGGCAACACCTTGATGTATGTGTCAGTCGTAACCGTCAGTGTGGGGGATGAACTGCTTATGGGAAATGGCAAATGGTATGTAGTGGTGCGAGTAGAAAAAAACATTGCGTATGCCAGGCAGTTTGAAAAACAGATGGATAACAAGACGTCCCAGTAAATTGGACACGTAAGATAAGGGACTACATGTGTTAAAGCGACGGATCGTAAGAATTTCCCCGTCGCTTTAGTGATACTAAAACGCTCCACCTTATTTCCTTCAATCACGGTTAGTATTTCGGCATAACCTGTTTGAATTTGCATTCTGGAAGC
>JBEQCC010000233.1:0-5237 GCA_041639455.1 Pelosinus sp.
CAACCGATTCAACGGCTGCTTTGACTATAAAAATATTCATCGTCATCGGGAAGGCCAACAATAGTTCGCCCTCTGACCTAGTCTAATTGGATATCTGATATAATAGATCATCATATTCCTGGCTTTTTGTTATTTCCTTCTTGGCAAACGGACACACAGCAACGATCTTTTTATTCTCCTCCCTTACCCAGGCCGCCAGCTTTTGCAGCAGCTGCCTGCCGGCACCTTGGCCTCTGAGCTCATCAGATACAAAAGTATGCTCAATAGTAATTATATCCTTGTCTGCGGAAAATATCATCTCTGCCAGCGGAGCTGATTCCGAATCGCCCATATAAAAACTTTTGCTTCCTTTTTTAATCGTTAACAAAATGCACACCTCTTTTTTTAAAAATTGTTAAATTCATATTTCTAGAACAATTGGTCGAGTAGAGGTAACCTTACGTCTAGACAGAGCTTTCGTCCCATTAGACATTAAAATATTAAGAATTATATATATAATACCATAATTTTGTCACCCTTTTCCATAATACAAAATTCCACTATAACGTGAAGGCTTTACAATAAAAACGAAATGATCCCAACCCCCATTACACAAGGGCTGAGACCACTTTTCGCAGTTACCAGTGGTACGGTTCTCCCCGATTAATCTTAAATGCACGATAAATCTGCTCCACTAATAGCAAGCGTATCATTTGATGGGTAAATGTCATCTTGGAAAAAGATAATCTTTCCTTTGCAATTTTTAAGAGTTCAGGGGAAAGGCCGAAGGCGCCTCCGATGATGAAGGTGATATCACTTTTTCCGGAAATACCCATATCACTTATTTTTTCTGCAAGCTCTTCTGAGGAAGCTTGTTTGCCAATGACGTCAAGGATAATGAGATGGCTGCTTTCTTTTACGTATCTTAACATACGCTTCCCCTCTTTGAGCAGCACTTTGGCTTTCTCAGCATCAGAAGGATGTTCAGGCATACGTTCTTCGTCAACTTCTATGATAACTAAACGGCAATAGGGTGTAAGACGCTTGATGAATTCAGCAATGCCCATAGTCAAATATTTCTCTTTTATTTTACCAACTGCAATAATTGTTATTTTCATCTACTGCTGAGTCGGCATTTCTTCTAAAAGCACGTTTACGTTCTGTTGATTGCTTTTACGAAGAATCGTAACGCTAACAGTACTGCCAACTGCCTGCCCATCGACTGCTCCTCTTAGATCAGCCACACTATTCACTTCAGTGTCTCCTATTTTCAAAATAATATCACCTTCCCTAAGACCAGCCTTAGCTGCTGGCCCGCCTTTTGCGATTTGCAGCAAATAGACTCCTTTATCAATAGTAAGTTCATATCCATAACTAGCAGCTGTATTGCGGTCAAGTATGCCGACTCCCAAGTACGCCCTTACCACACGCCCTTTTTCAATAAGAGATTGTAAGATAGGTCTGGCAGTATTAATTGGAATCGAAAAACCAATACCTTCTACACCCGCAACTGATATCTTTGCACTGTTAATCCCAACGACTAGACCATCAGCATTTACCAACGCGCCACCCGAATTTCCCGGATTAATAGCAGCATCTGTTTGAATCAGTTTAAATTTTCGTTCTCCAATCTCAATAGAGCGATTCAGTGCACTTATAACACCAGCCGTCACACTCCCCTTGAATTCCAGACCAAGAGGATTACCAATGGCAAGTGCTGGTTCACCAACCAATAAACTGTCTGAATCCCCAAGAACAGCTGTGGGTAGACCAGCAGCGTCTACTTTTACGACGGCCAGGTCAGTAGCAGGATCAGCCCCTAATACTCGCCCGGCAAGCACCCGTCCATCAGCTAGAGATACTGTAATTTCCTGAGCATTTTCTACAACATGATTATTGGTGGCAATATATCCATTCCCATCAAAAATGACTCCTGAGCCTACACCTTGCTCTACAAGTTCATTACGGTTAAAAGAGTTTCGGGCATAGGCTTTATTTGTAATCCCCACAACTGCTGGACCAACAGTCTGCGCGGCTCGCACCAAAGGTGTATTACGTGCTTCAGACACTTGGGCCTGCGCTGCAGGTTCCTGTAGTAAATCTTGCATCGGCGTCATATTTTGCGGTGTAGATTTCGATAAAAACCTGCCTCCATAACCTAAAACTAAACTCCCGCCAATCAGCGCTCCGACAACTGCAATTAAAAATATCTGTCCAATTTTTCGATTCATCATCCTGCCCCCTTAGAAGTTACTACTCACTGTACGATCAGGATAGGTAACGTGTAATTCAATTTCTGAGTCAAGCTTACAGCCTTGCTCTTCTAATATAGCACTTACGGTGCTTTTTGCCAATTCAGGATTATTATTTTCCTTACTCATATGAGCTAGAAAAACTTGCATTGTCGGTTTCCTTTTTAACCGAGCCAACGTCCACGCGGCATCCACATTGGACAAATGCCCGCGATTGCTTTTAATGCGTCGCTTTAAATGCCACGGATACGCCCCATTTTCCAGCATGTCTAAATCATGATTACATTCTAAAACTAGTACATCACTTAATGCAATCGCATCTTTCACTGCATCGGTAACAAAACCAATATCAGTGACCACACTACATTTACTACTTCCATGGTAAAAACGAAAACCAACTGGATCTGCCGCATCATGAGAAATACTAAATGGCTCCACTCGGACTTGTCCAACAGTAACTTTTTCCGATAAATTCTGGCAGCAAAGATCAGGTATAACATGACGGCAGTACATCGCCCGCCAAGTATAAGGGCTGGCATATACAGGCAAATTGTACTTTTTAATCATAGTCGGCAAGCCGCTAATATGGTCTCTGTGCTCATGAGTAATAAATACCCCATCTAGCTCTTCGATATCCGTACCTAATGCAGCTAAGCTTTGTTTAATACGCCTTGTGCTGATCCCTGCATCCACCAATATTTTAGTATGTTTAAAATCTAAAAAAATAGCATTTCCCGTACTGCCACTCGCTAAAACATGAACTTGCATATAATCTCCTTTAGTTATACTCTATGTACAACTTTGAATATTTCTATGACACTACTTGTAAATTTTCATTAAAAACTATATAGTATTATATCAGAAAAGTTCTTATGATTTAACCTTTAATTCTATATAAAGAGGAATTTTATATAATGAATGATCAACGTAAAGCTAAAAAACAGCTGATTGAGGAATTGATTTCATTACGCCAGCAGCTTGCAAAATTGAACGCTGCACCAACTCCCTCTTGCCCTCATCGTAGTATGGATGAGCCACAGCATAGTTCTGCCCGTCCCCTAATGCCACATACTTGTTTATGGAAAGGAGAATTTAAATCCTTAGTGGAAAATTCCCCTGATGCGATTATTCGCTTTGACAAAGATTTGCGATTTTTATATGCAAACAAAGTTGCTCTTAAAGTAATGGGAATACCATCAGCATCCTGTCTAGGAAAAACTGTCTCTGAATTAAAGTTGCCGAGAAAATACTATAAATTGTGGAAAACACAAGTTGAGACCATCTTTGCAACTAAACAACAAGCAAAATTTGAAGCAGAATTTACGAATAGTAAGGCACATCACTTTTACTATCATGCTCGTCTTGTTCCTGAATTTTGTCCAGATGGTTCTGTTATATCGGTTTTGTGTACCTTACGTAATATTGATGAATTAAAAAAAACGGAATTAGAATTACGAGCCAGTGAGTTGCGTAATCACAAACTGTTATCCTCTCTGCCCGATTTCTTATTTTATCTCACAAATGAAGGAGTTTATTTAGACTATCATGTAACCAATCCCGATTTATTATATAAGCCTCAGAACAGCCGTATCGGCAAACATTTAACAGAAGTGCTCCCAGCCAAACAAGCTCAGCAATTTATGTCTGAAATTAAACGCTCCATTAAAAGTGGAAAAATGGAGAGTATTGAGTACCAGTTGCCCATTAATGATATGATCTGCTCCATGGAGGCACGTATCATGACCTATGATAAAAACAGTGTCTTGGTTATTGTCAGAGATATTACGGAACTCAAGCATCTGCGACAAGAGCTTACCCGCCTTGATCAGCTAAATCTAGTGGGAGAGATGGCTGCCACAATTGGTCATGAAGTACGAAACCCAATGACAAGCGTACGAGGTTTTTTACAATTTCTTAGCTATAAGGAAGAATGTCATAACTTTAAAAATTATTTTCAACTTATGATAGAAGAATTAGATCGTGCTAATTCTATTATTAGTGATTTTTTATCTTTGGCGAAGAATAAACAAGTCCAATTAGAAATGCAGAATTTGAATACGATTATAAAGGCCATTGCTCCTTTACTGCAGTCCAATGCCATCATCTCCAATAAAGCCCTTCATCTAGACTTAAACCCCATACCGGATTTGCCTCTTGACTCTAAGGAAATCCGTCAGCTTCTCTTCAATCTAGTTTATAATGCGTTGGATGCTATGCCGCCCCATCGAAATATCACTATAAAATCCTTTATGGAAAAAGGTCAGGTCATACTGGCTGTCCAGGATGAGGGCATCGGTATTCCGCCGGAATTGATTGAAAAGTTAGGTACCCCCTTTTTTACCACTAAAGAAAAAGGGACCGGCTTAGGATTAGCCGTCTGCTATCGAATTGTCGCCAGACATAAGGCAACCATTGAAATTGATACTTGCTCTCAGGGTACTACCTTTTTTATAAAATTTAATCAGTAACTACTTATCCGATGACAACTAAGTCTCTGGATAGTGCTACTAAGATTCAGGTGGAGTTAAAACTCCACCTGAATCTTAGCCTTCTTTATATTGAGGTGGTAATGCATTCATTACCGCCAATCTTATACTTTCAGGCAGGGCGTGTAACAATGTATCAATAATCTCCTGCAAACGTTTTGGTGATTTAGATTCGAAGCGCAAAGTAAATAACGGTTCTGTAACAGAGGCGCGAATCATCCCCCAACCATCTTGAAATTCAATTCGCACCCCATCAATACGGTTCGGTTTATACATCGCTAATTTTTCGGCTACAGTATCTAAAACCTCTTCTTTATCCGCTCCTTTATACGTAATCCGAATATCAGGAGTAAGAATATAATTAGGAATGTCGTCCACAAGCTTTGCTAGTGAGCCATGAGCAGCAACAAATTCACATACCTTTAACCCCGCAAACATTCCATCATCATAGCCCAGTTCACGAAAGAAAAAGTGTCCGCTGATTTCCCCGGCAAATAACGCCTTCTCTTGTATAAAAGCG
>JBEQCC010000234.1:0-5234 GCA_041639455.1 Pelosinus sp.
TGCAATCTATATTGATAAGAACACCAAAATCCGAGCAAAGTCCCGTTTGGAGTCTTGGTTTGGTGAAGTGGATGAAAGTGAATTGGAAGAGGTTAATGCTAAGCTATGATTGCTAATAAATATAAGGCGACTTGTATATTAGGAATTGTTTCTTGTGGGTTCTTAGCAAGCTATCCTTTTTCCCATACGTTTTTTGGAGGCCTTTTAGCCAGAGGCTTTGGTGCTGCAATGATAGGCGGTTTAGCTGATTGGTTCGCTGTATCCGCCTTATTCCGCCGCCCCTTAGGCATACCTTTTCGGACGGCAATTATCCCCCGAAATCGGGAAAAGATATTTCAAGCTTTGATTGATATGGTGGAGCATGAGATATTAATAAAAGAGAATATAAAGAAAAACTTGGATGACTATGATTTAACGGCAACATTATTGTTTTTTGTCAATGAGAATAGCGGTAAACAAGATGTGAAAAAAATTCTATATCGCTTTTGGCAGGATTTTGCTCTTCAAGTGAATCCGGAAGATTTAGAGGCACTAATTCAAGATTTTGTGGAAGCGAATATGGCAAATATTAAGGTTCTTCCCTATGGGATTTCCATTGCTCAATGGTTTATGAACCACGAGTATGATGACAAAATACTAGATATTATCATTGAGCAGTGTATCCTTGCTGCCGAAAATGAAAAGTTTGTCCATTTGCTGGCAAATGTTTTTGCAACTGTTACTAAGAAATATGAACATGGTATGAATCGGAGGAAATTATTTAATTTGCTGATGGATTTATCGCCTAAGCAATTGGCGAAGGCAGCTCAGCATGGATTGGTCAGTATATTATTAGAAATGAAATCCCCTCAGCATCCTTTCAGGCTGGATGGAAAGGCAAAGTGTAAACAGTTTGTATCTAGGCTGCAAAATGATGCTGATTTTGGGCAACAGGTCGAGTCATGGCTCCAGCAAAATATAATATATAAATTTAAATTAGGCGAAAAAATATCCGGGTCCATGGTAGCTGTATTTTATAAAGTGATTCGTGACAATAGAATGGCAGTTCGAGGGATGGACTCTCTTATGGCGCAGCTGGAGATCGTTGTGGAAGATTTCGCGAACAATCAGGAAGATCGGGTGAAGATGGATTTGTACCTTAAGGCTGTTTTAGGGGAATGGCTAGATCGCAACCATGACCAAATTGGCAGAATTGTAAAGGAGAGCCTTAAAGAATTTACCAATGAGCGATTGGTAAATTTAATTGATGGCAAGATGGGCAATGATTTGCAGATGATTCGTATTAATGGCTCACTCGTTGGCGGTTTGGTAGGAATGCTTCTATACATATTGACCTATTGGCTATAAATGCAGGTGAAGAGAAATGAATAATAAAAGCATAGCAAATCAAATTTTACTATTGGTATTTTTACTATTTTTATTGTCTGCTGGATTTAAACATTACTATAAAGATAGATTCGCTGTAGAGATGCTCTTTGCTGTAATGGAGGCAGCGTTGGTAGGTGGGATTGCCGATTGGTTTGCGATTACTGCACTTTTTAAAAAACCTTTGGGTTTCCCTTGGCATACGGCATTGATCCCCAGACATCGTCAAAAGGTAATTCGGTCCATTCGGAATATGATTGACCAAGATTTGCTTACGGTACAATCCATTAAAAAAAGAGTAGAGAGTAGCTGCTTTGTTACGTTGCTGATTGGCTTTGTAGATCATGAGAGAGGAAGGGAGTTCATAAGAAGCTCTCTGGAGCGATTCGGTAAGGATATGATCAGTAAGCTTGATATTCGAGATGTCGTTAATCTTATGGAAGGTTTTATTAAGAAAGAGATTAAAAATATTGATCTTATCTCGCAAATGAACAATGTAGTCAGATGGTTATTAGAAAATGACCGTGCCCGAGTTTTAACAATATACATTGTAGATGAACTTATCAATCAGCTGGATAAGAATGAGGCAAAAAGCAATATTCATCAATATTTGGAAGAAATGACGCAAACAAAGAATCGGTCACCCTTAGAACGAGCGTTCCTTTGGTTAGGTGAGCAGACTAATAGTGTAAGCCTTTCCGATGCAACGGATGCCTTTTATGCAGAGATTCTGGCGATTTTGCAAGAGTTTAAGAACCCTGATCATATTATACATAATAAAATTCATGAGAATTTAACAGCGATAGTCGAAGCACCTGAAAAGAATTATATTTGGCTAGAACAAGTGGAGAGCTGGAAAATGACGCTGGCGACAGAAGTAGAATTAGGTGATGCAGTAATTCATGCATTGGACAATTTTCTAACACTAACGAACCCCCAGTTCAGCCTTCAACTTATCGATTGGATCTATACTCAAATGGATCGGTACTGGGTGTTTTTTAAGGGAAATGTTGAGCTGCAAGAGTGGCTGGAAGTGCGTATTAAGCAGGTGGTCTATGATCTTATCGAAAAAGAGCATTATATCATTGGTGAAATTGTTCAACGAGTTTTAGGGGATTTTAACGATGAGAAGCTGAATCGTTTCGTGGAAGAGAAAGCAGGGGATGATTTACAATGGATTCGCATCAATGGTTCTATCGTAGGCGGTATAGTCGGTTTAATGATGTTTTTCTTCTTACGTTATGTGTATGATCCCTATATTGTACCCCTTATCCAAAGCTGGTTTTAAGGAAAAATGATGAAAGAACGTTTGGTAATTGCAATACTTATCATTATGGTAGTCATATTAGAAATCGTTGATGAAGTCGCAAAAAGAATCACCTCTTTATACACAAGAAGGTGATTTTTTCTTGTAGTACAATGATATTAAAACGCTATTTTAAGCGTTCGGTCATATATTAATAGAAGGTCGCTGGGAAGTTATTTATAAATAACAAGGGAGTGGTGAAGGTGAAGATTGGTTTAATAGGGAGTGGACGTATGGGAAGAGTGTTAGCAGGATTATTAGCAGGTCAGGTAGATTTAGTCATATTTGATCGAAATATAGAGAAGGTGGAAAAAGCAGCACAAGAGCTTAGTGTTTCTACTGCTGATTCATTAGAAGAGATGGCGGAATTCGGAATTGTAATTTTGGCTCTTCCTGATTCAGAAGTAGTGAGTTGTATTAAAGTATTTAATGACATAGGAAAAAATGTAACTGTGATTAATATCGCGACGAATGCGAGCCAAGATATGCTAAACAGTATAGCGGATTCCCATGTAAAATGTATTTGTGCTAAAATTATTGGGCATGCAGGTGAGATTGCATTAGGACATTCTCCTGTCATTATTGTTAATCAGTTTCCTGTAGAGGTGGTTGCGCAAACTGTGGAAATCTTTCAATTAGTTGGACAGGTAATCGTCAGTAAGGCAGATTTAGTGTATACCATTAATACGGTAGCTGCTCAGAAAGCAATTGAAGCAGGCGTGGCGATTGAGGAGGTCTTAAAAGAAAAAGGGATTTCAGATCCAGGGATTATAAAAAGTGCTATCGGGCAAGTTGCCGCTGGAGTGATGAAATCCTATGCCGATGGCACTTTGGGACCTTTTGCCAGACAGATCGTACAATCTGTCAAACATAAAAACGATGTAAAAGATTGATAAGTTTGTATAGGTTACAAAAGTATTTTTCCTCTATTGCAAAACTGTACCTATTAAAAAATATGATTCTGTATATTTTAATAAGGTCTATTTTATCTTATAATAGGACTGAAAATAAAAACAAGTATAGGAGGTATAAATAATATGCAGCAAGGAACTTTTCGCGTAAAGGCTGGTTTGGCAGAAATGCTTAAGGGTGGCGTGATTATGGATGTAACTACGTCTGAACAGGCAAAAATTGCTGAGGAAGCAGGAGCTTGTGCTGTAATGGCATTAGAACGTGTTCCAGCAGATATTCGTGCGGTAGGCGGGGTTGCTCGGATGGCTGATCCTACGATTATCTTGAAAATCATGGAGGCTGTGACCATTCCAGTTATGGCTAAAGGAAGAATCGGCCATTTTGTAGAAGCGCAGATCATAGAATCACTAGGGGTTGATTATATTGATGAAAGTGAAGTGCTAACCCCTGCCGATGATAAATATCATATTGATAAACATCAGTTTAACGTTCCCTTTGTATGTGGTGCTAAAAATCTTGGTGAAGCACTGCGTCGTATTGGTGAAGGGGCAGCGATGATTCGTACCAAGGGGGAGCCAGGAACGGGCAATGTAGTCGAAGCAGTAAAGCATATTCGTATGGTTATGAGTGAAATTCGTCAGCTGCAGAACTTACCGAATGAAGAAGTATCTGCCTTTGCCAAAAATATTGCAGCTCCTTTAGAACTTGTTATGGAAGTGAAAAAACTAGGGCGTCTGCCAGTTGTTAATTTTGCTGCAGGAGGTATTGCGACACCGGCTGATGCGGCTCTGATGATGCACTTAGGCTGCGATGGCATATTTGTTGGTTCGGGTGTCTTTAAGTCAGGTGATCCTGTAAAAAGGGCAAAGGCAATTGTAGCAGCTACTACTTATTATAATGATCCCAAGATCTTGGCTGAAATCTCTCGCGATCTTGGAGAGGCTATGGTGGGTATCGAGATTTCTACCATAGCAGATCACGAACGCATGCAGGATCGTGGCTGGTAAGCAAGAGAGAAAGCAGGGGTTACTATGAAAATCGGAGTGTTGGCATTGCAAGGTGCTTTCCGGGAGCATTGCTGGATGCTGGAAGGCTGTGGAGTAACAGCAGTAGAGATTCGAAAGCCGGAAGAATTGGACGGGGTTAACGGTTTGATCATTCCTGGGGGAGAAAGTACCACTATTGGCAAGCTAATGATAGAGTGGGGACTGCTGGATAAGATTAGATTAAGAGTGGATCAGAAAATGGCGGTATATGGAACTTGCGCTGGCATGATTCTGCTGGCGAAGGAAATTAAAGATAGCAATCAGCCCCTTTTAGGGATCATGGATATTGTAGTTCGACGCAATGCTTTTGGCCGTCAGCGTGAGAGTTTTGAAGCAGATATGACAGTGCCTGAATTTGGCGCAGAATCGTTAAAAGCTGTCTTTATTCGCGCACCTTATATTGAAGAGGCAGGCCAGGATGTAAAAGTTATGGCAAGGGTACATGATAAAATTGTTATTGCCAGGCAAAATAATATTCTTGTTACGGCATTTCATCCTGAATTGACCAAGGATGATCGAATTCACCAGTATTTTATTTCAATGACCAAGAACGTGTAATAACAAAAAATCATTGGACACAAAAGTGTTCAATGATTTTTTGTTAT
>JBEQCC010000235.1:0-5220 GCA_041639455.1 Pelosinus sp.
CATTGCAGATGCAAAAGTGATAGCAGGCAGTAAGCGTGCTCTTGCAACCTTTGCTCCTGATCTTGCGATTACTAAGGTAATTGATAATGACCTAAAAGGAGTATTAACATTTATCGCTGCCTCCCTCACGGATAACGATGTAGTTGTAATGGTTTCCGGTGATCCTGGCTTTTATAGTTTTTTAGCTACCCTTAAAACCAAATTTTCCCCGGCACAGATTACGGTTATTCCTGGTATTAGTTCGATGCAGTTAGCTTTTGCCAGGATCACTGAAATCTGGCAGGATGCAGTTTTGATTAGTATGCATGGACGACAAGCCAAAAATATTGATCTTGATTATAATCCTGATAAAAAACTTGGTATATTAACTGATTTTGAACAAAATCCGTTATACATTGCAAACGTACTCCTTGAGCATGGGTGGCCATTACATTCAAAGGTATGGTTATGTGCTAATTTATCTTATGAAAATGAAAAAATTAAACACTTAACATTAGGTGAAATAAAAGAAGTCGATGGATTTACTCATTGTATAATGGTGGTGACTATATGACATATTTCCCAGGTATTAGCGATGATGAATTTCTGCGGGGCGACATACCAATGACGAAGCAGGAAGTTCGTATCTTAGTTCTGAATAAAGCTAAGATATGCCCCACCGATATTATTATAGATATCGGTGCAGGTACTGGGTCTCTTTCAATTGAAGCTGCACTGCAGGCTCCCCAAGGTACTGTATATGCTATAGAACGTCATCCAGAGGGAGTTGATTTAATTCGTGCTAATGCTGTAAAATTTGGTGCGGCTAATGTTAAAGTCATTTCTGGAACTGCCCCAACAGCATTACAGAACATTCCAAAGGCTGATGTAATCTTTATTGGAGGCAGTGGCGGTCATTTACAGGAAATTTTAAAGCAAAGTAATTCTTTATTAAAACCAAACGGACGATTAGTAATTACGGCAATTACCGTTGAAACTTTATATGAAGCATTACATACTATGCAAGCTAAACCTGAATTTACCGTAGAAGCTTTCGGTATGCAAGTAACACGTATCAAACATATTAAAACAAGTAATATGCTGCAGGCTTTAAATCCAATCTATGTTATTACATCCACTAAGAATATCTAACTCTATTCATTAGAGAATTTTTAATTAATCAGGAGGTTCATTCATGCATGTATCATTTGTAGGAGCAGGTCCGGGGGATCCTGAGCTTATTACTGTAAAAGGACAACGTTTATTAGGTGAGGCTGATGTTATTATCTATGCAGGTTCGTTAGTAAATCCAGCCTTGCTGTCATTAGCAAAACAGGGAGCTTCCATTTATAATAGTGCTTCTATGACTTTGGATCAAGTTATAGAAGTTATGGAAAAAGCCACAGAACGTGGTCAGAAAACGGTTCGCTTACATACTGGAGATCCAAGTATTTATGGGGCAATTCAAGAACAAATGGACGCCTTAGATAAGAAAGGTATTTCTTATGAAGTGATACCTGGTGTCAGTTCTTTCTTGGCAACTGCCGCAGCTTTACAACGTGAATATACGTTACCTGATGTTTCACAAACGGTTATCATTACACGTCTTGAAGGCCGTACACCAGTGCCCGAAAAAGAAAAGCTGGCTTTATTGGCCAGTCATAATGCTACTATGTGTATCTTTTTGAGTGTACATATGATAGACAGCGTTATGAAAGAATTAATAGATGGTGGTTATCAACAAGATACTCCAGTAGCAATCGTACAAAAAGCATCTTGGCCTGATCAAAAAATCTTTAGAGGTACAGTTTCTACAATTGGAAAAATTGTCACTGATGCGAAAATTGATCGCACAGCGATGATCGTTGTAGGGCGATGTTTAGACAGTCAATATGCACTTTCTAGATTGTATGCCCCCGAATTTGGGCATATGTACCGAGATGCAAAATGAAGTTAGCAATCATTTCCGTAACAAACCAGGGCGCATTACTGGGTGATGCATTAGCAGAAAAGCTGGCTAAACTGGGAAAGAAAGCGGATGTTTTTGCTAAAGCAGGACGCAATCCAATGAACTCAATATCTTATGATTTATTAAGCAAGCTAATCAGTGATATATTTTCTGAATATGATGGATTTTTGTTTATAATGGCAACAGGCATTGTGGTGAGAGTGATAGCTCCCCATATCTCTGATAAACGTGTTGACCCAGCTATTGTGGTAATGGGGGATAATGGAGAACATGTAATTAGTCTATTGTCAGGGCATATTGGTGGAGCCAACGAACTGGCCCACTTAATTGCAGAAATCTCAGATGCTGAGCCTGTGATTACTACAGCTACCGATCTTGCACAAAAGCCAGCAGCAGATATGTTAGCCTTAAAACTGAACTTAAAGATAGAACCATTTACACAATTAAAAACAATTAATTCTGCGATTGTCAATAATGATACTGTCAAATTTTTCTTAGATAAGACCTTGATCAATCAAAATCGATATGATCAGGAAGCAGCAAAACAAGGTATTACCTTTAAAGATTTATCTCAATTACCTAATGAAAAATATGATGCTGCTGTTATTATTACGGATCAATTATTGCCCATCAACAAGAATCAATTATATTTACGTCCCTTGACTCTTGCCGTTGGTATAGGCTGCAGGCGCAATACTAGCAAGGAAGAAATTTTAGCAGCAATGAAAGATGCTTGTAATCAAATCGGACGTAGTATCAACAGTATTTCTATTATTGGCAGTACGATTGTAAAACAGGATGAAGAAGGGTTACTATCAGTCATACAACAGTTGAATGTACCTAGTATTTTCTTCGTTAACGAGCAATTGCAGGAGTGTATTGAAACATATCAATTAGAAGAATCAAATTTTGTCAAAAAAGAGATAGGAGTGGGAAATGTATGTGCAGCAGCAGCAATCTTAGCGGGACAGTCGAACAAACTTCTTCTTCCGAAGACCAAATACAAGAATGTAACGGTGGCCATTGCCCCGGTCAAATAGCAGTAGTTGGAATAGGACCAGGCAGTTTGCTTGACATGAGTCCTAGAGCCAGAGAAAGTATTGAAAATGCGGATGTAATCGTGGGTTATAATACCTATGTTCAATTAGTTTCTGAATTATTAACTGATAAAAAAATTATCGGCACTGGTATGATGCAAGAAATTGAACGCTGTCAAAATGCCGTGGATCAAGCCTTAGCAGGAAAAAAGGTTGCCGTTATTTCCAGCGGTGACCCAGGTGTGTATGGTATGGCAGGTCTGGTTTTAGAATTAGCCATGAAATACGAAGCAGCTGTTCGCCCGGAAGTCATTATCGTACCAGGAATAAGTGCCGTAGGAGCTTCTGCTGCGGTATTGGGAGCACCGCTCATGCATGATTTTGCCGTAATTAGCTTAAGCGATCTCTTAACACCTTGGGACGTTATTAGAAAGCGGGTAGAAATGGCAGCAGCAGGAGATTTTGTTATTGCCTTATATAATCCAAAGAGTAAGCGTCGGACCAGCCAAATTAGAGAAGTGCGGGAAATTGTATTAAAACATCGAAA
Organism: Pelosinus sp.; assembly: GCA_041639455.1. Taxonomy (GTDB): domain Bacteria; phylum Bacillota; class Negativicutes; order DSM-13327; family DSM-13327; genus Pelosinus. Next base: position 3,533 of record JBEQCC010000235.1, read on the forward strand.
AGCAGCCACCCCTGTAGGAATTGTCCATCATGCCACTAGGGAAGGCGAGAATATGGTCATATCGAATCTTAATGACTTTACTCAAGAATTCATCGATATGTTCTCTTTAGTAATTATCGGGAATAGTCAAACCTATGTACAAGAAAATCGTATGATTACACCTCGTGGATACAAGTTATGATTTTAGTTCTTGGAGGAACAAAAGATGGACGGGATCTGGCGGCCTTATTAACCGAAATGGGGTACCCAGTCGTAGTATCAGTTTTTAGTGATTATGGTCGTGATTTGATACAACTGGATAAAGAATTAGTGCATACTGGTCCCTTAGATACAGATGGGTTTATTTCTTTTATCGGCATAAACCAGATTCATTTAATTGTAGATGCTAGCCATCCGTATGCTATTAATGTTTCCCAAAATGCAATGAAAGCCTGTCAATCTACTGGCATACCCTATGTTAGATATGAACGCCCTAAAGCTCCTTTGCCAGCATATCAGGGTTTACATGTTGTCCATGATTATGATGAGGCTGCAAAAGTAGCCTCCGTCTTAGGCAAGGTTGTCTTTCTCACTACTGGCAGTCGCCACCTCAAACTGTTTAGAAACACAAGCTGTCTGCAAAATCACAGGTTAATTGCCCGTGTATTACCTGAGCCAAGCGTATTAACAGAGTGCCTATCGTTAGGCTTTACACCTAAGGATATCGTAGCAATGCAAGGTCCTTTTTCTCATAATCTGAATATCGCACTATTTCAAGAATATAATACTGAAGTAATTATAACAAAAAATAGTGGACAAGTTGGCGGTAGCGATACTAAAATTACTGCTGCCATATCGCTAAATCTGCCTTTAGTAATGATCGATAGACCGGTTATTTCATATCATAATGTAGTATATGATATGAAAGATGTAATAAAGTTTATTAGGGAGGTACACAAATGCACTATATAACAGAACCTATGGCTATAGAAGAGCGCAGTATGGAAATCATTGCTCCTTATTTGGCTGAACTAAATTTGACACCGGAAGAAATAAAGGTTTTCTCACGGATCATTCACGCAGCGGGTGACCCGGAATATTCGAAAGTTATTGAAATTCATAAAGATGCCATTCGGGCCGGATGCGCTGCATTAGAGGCTGGATGTGATATTTTCTGTGATGTAGAAATGGTGCGTACTGGCATAAATAAGCGCCGTTTGGCAGACAACGGAGGAACCGTTCATTGTTTGATTGGAGATGAAAAGGTCGCATCTACAGCAAAAGAGCTTGGTATAACCCGATCAATGGTAGCTATGCGAACATTTGGTGAACGTTTGCACGGCTCGATTGTAGCGATCGGCAATGCACCAACTGCTTTATTTGAAGTACTTAATTTGATGAAGGAAACAACAATCAGGCCTGCCCTTATTATTGGTGTTCCTGTAGGCTTTGTTGGTGCCAGTGAATCCAAGGACTTTTTAGCTGAAACGTCACCTGTTCCATATATTACAGTCAGGGGTAACAAAGGTGGCAGTCCAATCGCTGCTGCAGTCACAAATGCTCTATTGTATATGCATAAAAGATAAAGCACGGATGAGATACAGTGTACTAAGGAGGGAAATTATGTCTCACTTTAAGATCCCACGTATCATTATCGCGGGCACAAACAGCGGTGTAGGGAAAACCACGATTGTTACAGGTATTTTAGC
>JBEQCC010000236.1:0-5210 GCA_041639455.1 Pelosinus sp.
CTAGAACCTGCCTTCCCTCCAAGGCCAATGATTACCATTAGGGATAATTTGATGTCGGCAGCCACCACTTTCTGCCCTGCCTCAATAGACTGCTGTGCGGTAACCCCTTTATTCACATGATGCAGTACTTCATCATCACCCGACTCCATTCCATAATACACCAGTTTTAATCCTGCTTTTGATAAGTTTTGCAGTTCTTCTGGTGTTTTTCGTAAAATGTCATTGGGCCCTGCATAACAGGATACTCTGCGCAATTTTGGAAAACGCTCCTTCAGTACTCTTAAAATCTCCAAGAGTGTCTCCGTCGGCAAAACAAGAGCATTACCATCTGCTAAGAAGATCCGGCGAATAAAATCCTTATATTGTCCGGCATGGTTAATTTGCGCCATAATTTCATCCATGGTTCGCATGCGAAAATCAACAGTTCTGTACATATTGCAATAGGTACAGCTATTATGCGAGCATCCAATAGTTACTCTTAAAATAAAACTTTCCGCCTCGCTAGGCGGACGAAACACAGGCCCCCCGGCAGTATCAAAATACATACACTTTCCTCCCTAATCAAAACATATAAAACAGGATCGAAACCGCAGAGGCGCAAGAACACAGAGAAAAGATAAATAGAATAAAAACATAATACCCTCAGCGTACACCTCTGTGCACTCTGTGTTAAACGTTCTCCTTAAAAAACTATACTTTTACATAATGATTACAATACGATCTCCACTCTATCCCCGATTACAATTTCATCCTCATTGACTAAGGAGTCATATGCCAGCAGAATGACGCCTTTTTGAGCAGCAAGTCGCAAAGCTGCGGCAAAACCCGGGTCAGTTTTACTGTTAGGACTAAAACTTTTTACCCCTTTCATCTGAACCAGGAAGAAAATGTACCCCTTATAACCCTCCTCCACTGCTTTCATCATTTCAAGCACGTGCTTAGTCCCTCGCAGCGTAGGAGCATCAGGAAACATTACCAGACCATCCTCTTCTAAGGTGACGCCTTTCACTTCAATATATCCTCGGCAATCGGCTGACTCAAAATAAAGATCAAATCTAGACTTTCCATAGGTTACTTCTCTTTTCACCATAGTAATGTTTGTGATTTCCGAAATTCCTTTCGCTAGCAATGCTTCAAAAACAACAGAGTTGGGTACTTGTGAATCAATATTAATCAAACAATTCTCTTTGTAGATGCCAATAATCGAAAATCTGGTTTTTCGCTCTGGATTTTTAGACCGCTCCAGTATAACGATCCTTCCGGCAATAAAAAGTTCTCGACATCTGCCTGTATTTTTGACATGAACCACTTCTTCGATTCCGTCTATTAATACATGGGCAATAAATCGATTGACACGCTTTATAAAAATCCCTCGTACGATATGACTATACTTCATGAATACCTGCCATTCATTTCTCCTTATTAAATAACGCAGCAAACTGTCCATATCCTGCTTTTTCCAAATCTTCTTTAGGGATAAAACGCAATGCTGCCGAATTAATACAATAGCGTAATTTACGGGGTGCAGGACCATCATTAAACACATGGCCCAAATGAGAATCCCCTTTTTTACTGCGCACTTCGGTACGAATCATAAAATGACTGACATCCTGCTTCTCTTTGATGACCTCTTCCATAATAGGTTTGGTAAAACTAGGCCATCCACAGCCAGAATCAAATTTATCTAAAGAAGTAAACAAAGGTTCTCCCGATACAACATCCACATAAATACCAGCCTGGGTATGATCCCAAAATTCATTTTGAAAAGCAGGTTCAGTTGCCTGATTTTGAGTTACCTCATATTGAATTTTAGTGAGTGTACGCTTTAATTCTTCCTTATCTTTCATTCATAACACTCCTCCTTCATATGCTATTCTTTCCTATAGCCTGCCCTTATTCAATGAGATTAACCTATGTCTTTTATACCATACTATCAGGAACTACACAACCCTTGTTTTTAAGCAAAAAGTCCCGCAAAGTCTTTATAATAAACTGTTGCAGGACTATCATGTTATGTTCTTATTTTTTTATAATGTGGCGAAGGCTACACGCTGCTTGGTAAGGATCAGCAGAAGAAATAATAGCTGATACAACGGCTGCTCCATCGGCGCCAGCCTCTATCACACGCTGGATATTATCCTTATCAATGCCGCCAATAGCAACAACCGGCACTGAGACACCCTCTTTTATTCTCCTAAAAGCTGCTAAACTCACATGATCAGCATTGCTTTTTGTCCTGGTAGGAAATACGGCGCCGACTCCTAAATAGTCCGCCCCTTCATCTTGGGCTTTCACAGCCTCTTCCAAAGTAGAGACTGATACACCAATGATTTTAGTAGAACCAAGTAATTTTCGTGCTGCTGCTAAAGGCATATCCTCTTGTCCAATATGTACACCGTCAGCATCAACCGCTAAAGCAATATCAATCCGATCATTGATGATGAAAGGGACATTATATTTTCCAGTAATCTGTTTTACTACCAAGGCTAACTCAAAAAAATCTAATGTAGACACGTTCTTCTCACGAATCTGTACTAAAGTAGCACCTCCTTTAATAGCCTCTTCCACTGTTGCCGCTAAATCCTTATTCCCCAGTAACTCTCGATCCGTTACTAAATATAGGGAGTAATCAACTGCTTTTTTGTCCATTGGAAATGACACCGCCTTTCTTCATAAGCTCAGGTGTCATAGCCCACACAGCATCAAACAGCCGCATCCGAAAAGTACCGATTCCTTCTCCTGCCTGCAAAGACTGCTGTGCCAATTCCCCGGCTAATCCCATGGTCATAATGCCTGCTGCCGCTCCCACAAACCAATCCTCAATTGCTCCACAAAAAGAAGCAACCAATGATGTAGCCATACATCCTGTACCTGTAACTTGAGATAAAATAGGATGACCATTATCAATCAAGCAAACTTGATCTCCCCGAGCAATAATATCCTGCTTTCCGGTAATCGCAATTACACAGTTAAGCTTTTTAGAAAGCATTTTGGCTACTGTTATTCCATCTTCTTCATCAGCAGTCGAATCAACCCCCTTAATCTGCGCGTCCAATCCAGCCAAAATCTTAATTTCCGACATATTGCCGCGAATGACCGACGGCCCTACTTCTTCTATGATTCGTTTGGCAGTGGCAGTTCGAAGACTGGTTGCTCCCACTCCCACGGGATCAAAAACAATAGGAATGCCGCGCTCTTTCGCCTTTTTGCCGACCATCAGCATGGACTCAATACTCCGCGAATTTAAAGTTCCTATATTTAATACCAAAGAAGACGCAAAGGAAACCATTTCTTCTACTTCTCCTATATCATCTGCCATAACAGGAGAAGCACCAATGGTCAGAGTTATATTGGCACAATCGTTCACTGTCACATAGTTCGTAATATGATGTACCAAAGGCTTTTTGTTTTTTACAGCTATGATGCTGTCGGATATTTTTTGCAGGATTTCCATTCTTTTGTATACCCCCAAATGATTTTATAAAGTAGTGAAGTAAAGAATAAAACCGGTATGGTCGCTCCCAGTACAAACTCCATGGTGATAAACTGATGATACATAATGACTCCTAATGCCCAAACTGCCAGCGCACTCTAATGTATAAGAAGTTCCGGACGCAATTGCCTATTTTTAATAATAAAATACTCCGTTAGTAATAAAGCAAATATTGGAGCAAAAACAGATCCAATGGCAAGGAGAAAATTCTCGTACTGCTCTATATTCACCCACAAAGCGATACCTGTACCAATTACCGTCATAACTAAGGCAATTCGTTTCTCATCCAGCTTTGGAAAAATATTAGTAAAACTAACACCAACAGAATAAGCATCTAAAAAAGTAGTTGTTACTGTTGCCAGCACAATAATGCCCAGAGCTGATAATCCTCCTGTTAAGATTTCAGCAATGGATACTGCCACACCAAACCATAAAAATAAAAAGTGATTAAAACTTAATGTATTATTTATTTCATTCATCATGCAACATAACTGCGCCTTTATATAAATTATAAAAATGATGAACAGGACCAACACCTTTGCCAATGGCAAAGGAGTGCTCAATCGCCGTGTGAATATATTCCTTCCCCCTAGAAACTGCCTCTTGCGCAGAATACCCCATAGCCAAATTGGCAGCAATTGCAGCCGACAAGGTGCAGCCTGTGCCATGGGTATTTTGCGTAGCAATTCGTGGTGTACTCAAATATTGATAGCTTTCTCCATCAAATAAAATATCGGTAGCATCATCTTCCCGATGTCCGCCTTTTAGCAATACATACTTTGATCCTAATTGCTGAATGACTTTGGCAGCTTCTTCCATATCCTTAAAGCTATGAATCTTTAGCCCACTAATTTCTTCTGCCTCGGGAATGTTGGGCGTTACAACCGATGCTAGGGGCAGCAGATAAGAGATCAATGCCTCTACCGCCTCAGGCTGCAACAAATAGTAACCGCTTTTCGATATCATTACAGGATCTACGACAATGTTCCGGGCATTATATTTTTTTAGACCATTTGCTATGGCTTTAATCGTTTCTGTACGAGAAACCATGCCAATTTTCACAGCATCCACTGCAATGTCATCAAAAATAGCTTCAATCTGTTTATCAATCACAGCTACATCAATATCCTGTACAGCAAATACGCCTTGGGTATTTTGCGCTGTCACTGCTGTAATCACACTCATGCCAAATACTCCATGTGCCGAAAAAGCCTTCAAATCTGCTTGAATACCAGCCCCGCCACTTGAATCAGAGCCAGCTATCGTTAGTACCTTCTTCATATAAATTCCTCCCTATTGAAATCACAAAACTATATTTAAAACATAAAAATGATTCAACCGCAGAGGCGCGAGAGAACGCTGAGAGGAAATATAAATCTCTACTCCTTCATCTTTCTCTGTACCCTCTGCGCCTCTACGGTTCCTCATTTGTTTTTTTCCTCACCACTTCTTTTAAAATTAAGCTGCGAAATATCAAAAAAGCACATCCATAAGGATGCGCTTTAGCATATACAAAGACTCTATCGCTCATCCCTCCGCTGGCATTACCCAGATCAGGTTAAAAAGGGTCATAGATTTCAGATCTATATCTCAGCCGGCTCATCCAGCTCCCCTTGACGTGAAATATTCTTTTCAGGATCCATCGTAACATATCTTACTACTCTTTTCAACCAAAGTATTTTACGGTTGGTTATCCTTTGCAAACTGTTGTCAAAGA
>JBEQCC010000237.1:0-5202 GCA_041639455.1 Pelosinus sp.
TTATTGTCCATTTGGGCGCGGATGCGTATATTACCCGAACCTATGCTTGGTCTATTATTAAAATGGCCTTCCTGTTTTCCTTAGCTATTGGGCAAGCCAATATTATTATGATCGGGCAATTAGTGGGTGCCAGGAAATTTGAAGAAGCAGAGAAAGCTGGAATGCATAATTTTTTGATTGCCTTTGGTTCTGCCTGGATCATTGGCTGTATGTTGTTTGTATTTAGGTATCAACTTATTGGGATCTTCACCACAGATGCAAAGATTATCGTTCTTGGTGCCCTGATCTTTGCAATTGATGCTCTCCTAGAGCCGGGACGAACGTTTAATATTGTCTTTATTTATGGTCTGCGGGGAGCTGGAGATGTCAATTTTCCTGTGGTAGTTGCCATACTTTCCATGTGGTCTGTTACCATCGGACTAGGTTACTATCTGGGAGTCATTTTAGGATTTGGTCTGCCGGCGATTTGGGTTCTGATGCTTGTAGATGAATGGCTGCGCGGAATGTGTATGTTATGGCGCTGGAAAAGCGGTGCATGGAAGACCAAGATTATGGTATAAACAACTTGGCGGTATCCTCCAGTTTCAAGTGAGATTTTTTGGGGGAGCTGCCGAATTCCGTCATATATCTCCAGTAACGCTTCGGCATATGGCTCATGCGGCATTTAGGGTTGTGACGGCCCTGTATTTCGATGGTATCGTAGAAGAGCTGCCATAGTTCCCGGTAGGATTGTTCTTGTTCATCCGGTTCAGGAAGCTCAAGATCCTCAATGGGAATAATGGCTGACTGGTAAGGCTGATAAACCAGTGCCATGCCATGGGTTTTATCATAGATTAAAAAACGCTCTTCTGGATAACGTTCACTAAAATGCTGAGTCATCAGCGGCAGTACGTAATTTTGGGGTTCTATTTGGGCAACCATGACATTGCTGAAAATGGAGAAGCGTACAAATCCTTTCAGCAGATGACTTTCGTTATCCAAATGTTTCACAGCCTTAAAGAGGGTATTGACTGTGTTATCGGTCAGCATACCCATTATGGATCGTCCATGGCGATAACCCAAACGCAGGAATAGAAGGATGTACAGCTCTTTTTGCGTAAAGCAGGTTAAAAAGGCGCGCCGTATGAAATTCAGGGCATCAAATCCCATTTTTTCCGGGATGGAAGACAGTACTCGGCTTGATTTTTGAATGTCGGTCCTAATTTCTTTAGCGGCAAAGAGCAATGTCTGAGAGGTGTCCGGCAGAATGATTTCTGTCGGAATTTCTTTTTTTTCATAGCTTTCAAATACGCAGCAGAGCAGCCCGTCAAAGCTTCCGTCATAACGATAAATCAGATTGGACTGGTCAAACATCTTTGAAGATCCTCCTGTGGGCATCCAGATGGTATCATGGGTGGCTGTTCAAAAAGAGAGAGCTGCTTGTTCTGTGATTGAAGTGGGAAACTCTGGTGATACATACCCAAGGTTTTTTCCGACATTAAAGACTGGAGTACTTTATCTTGGGTAATTTTAAAGCCGCCGGCTGCTTTTCCGCCGCAAGTAATAAAATACTGTGCCCGCTTTAGTACAACTCCCAGTTTCTTTAGATCATTAAATTGGAGGGTAGCTGAGCGTCGGGAAATTACAATTCGTTTGGCGCTGTTTACGCCAATGCCCGGCACCCGAAGCAAGTCACTGTAGGGTGCCCGGTTTACATTCACAGGAAAGAAATCCATATGATGGAGCGCCCAATTGCATTTTGGGTCTAAAAAGGGATTGAAGCTTTGGTGCTGCTGATCCAGGAGCTCATTTGCCGTAAAACCGTAAAATCGAAGCAGCCAATCTGCTTGATAAAGCCTATGTTCCCGCCAAAGAGGCGGTGTTGAATCTAAGGTGGGCAGCAGGGCGTTTTCGGCTACAGGCATATAGGCAGAAAAAAATACCCGCTTTAACTTATATTTTTTATAAAGACCTTCTGTTAAATTCAAGATCTGAAAATCAGTATCTGGCGTAGCACCAATAATCATTTGAGTACTTTGACCGGCAGGAACAAACTTTGGTGCATGGCGATATTTTATGATATCTGTAGAATTTTCTTGGATGCGATTCTGAATGTATTTCATAGGTGCTAAAATAGAATGCTTTGACTTGTCCGGCGCCAGCAGCTGCAGACTACTCTGGGAAGGCAGTTCAATATTTACACTCATGCGGTCAGTCAGCATGCCCAACCGGGCAATGAGGCCGCTGTCTGTTCCAGGAATGGCTTTCGCATGGATGTACCCCAAAAAACGATATTCCTCACGCAGGATGCGCAGTGTCTCAATCATTTGTTCGGTGGTATAGTCAGGATTTTTCAGTACGCCAGAACTCAGGAAAAGCCCTTCAATATAATTGCGTCGATAAAAATTGATGGTCAGTTCTGCCAATTCCCGTGATGTAAAAGACGCTCGAGGAGTGTCATTTGACTTACGGTTTACACAGTATTTACAATCATAGGCGCATACGTTGGTCATCAGTACCTTTAATAGTGAAATGCACCTACCATCTCCTGAGAAGCTGTGGCAGATGCCGCTGGCCGATGCACTGCCAATTCCTCCGGCGGCCGCCTTTTTATTCACTCCGCTGGAGGTGCAGGCCACATCATATTTCGCTGCGTCGGTCAAAATTTTCAGCTTGTCAAAAACATCCATGTGCATTAACTCCTTTATGTATCTTCATTACATTGTAGAACATACGTTTGGTTTTTGCAAAGGAATTTTTAACCATTTAAATACGACCTATTCTGTGCTTTTTTCTTACGAGTTGAATATAGTACCATGTAGAGACTTTTGATGGAGTGATTTGCATGGGATATTTTATTGAAGTGGAGCCAAACGTAAATCTTTATGTGGAAGATGTCAACCCGGGAAGCTGTAAGACCATTGTATTTATACATGGTTGGCCTGCCAATCATAAAATGTTTGAATATCAATTTGATCAGCTCCCAGCAATGGGCTATCGCTGTATCGGAATTGATCTTAGAGGGTTCGGCAATTCGGATAAGCCTTGGGGAGGCTATGACTACGATCAATCGGCAGATGATATCCGATGTGTGGTTGAAGCCCTTGGTTTGGAGAACTTTGTACTTGGAGGACATTCTACAGGGGGAGGCATTGTGATTCGCTACATGGCTCGCCATAATGGCTATGGGGTAGCAAAGCTTGCTCTTTTTGCAGCTGCAGCTCCAAGTTTGATTCAACGTTCGTATTTTCCGCATGGCTTAAGGAAAGAAGACGTAGATAAAATCATTCAAGATACACTGGATGATCGTCCCAAAATGCTAAGGGGCTTTGGAGACATGTTTTTCTTTCAGTATGTAACCCAGCCTTTTTCAGACTGGTTCTTTCAATTAGGATTACAAGCGGCAGGCTGGTCTACCGCTGCAGTTGCGAACTCGTGGCTGGATGAAGAAAGACTCTTTTCCGATCTTGAAGCCATATACGTACCTACATTAATTCTTCATGGAATTCATGATAAAGTTTGTCTGTTCCCATTGGCTATTGCACAACATGAAGGAATTAGAAACTCTAAACTTGTACCCTTCAAATACAGCGGTCACGGATTGTTCTATGACCAGCGGGATAAATTCAATAAAGAATTGGTGCAATTTATGGAGGAATGAAATCTGTTAGCATTTCAACAGACAGCTGTGAATATGTAATGCCCCTTGGTCAGTGATTGATCAAGGGGCATTGACGAGTATTCCACCAAGCCTACATCCATGGTGCTCTTGTCGCGATATTTCCCGTCCGGCTTTGTTATCGTCACCTTACATATGTCCGATATGCGCGGCTCCTCCGCCTTGCTGGAGGAAAAATCTCGCACAATTCATCCCATACTTTAGTCTTGGCGGACTACTAGCCTACTGTGTTCATTAATGTTCCCAGACCAGTAATTGATAGTTCCAGTTTGTCTCCGGGCTTTAAAAATACAGGAGGTGTTGAATAGGCCCCAACGCCGGCGGGGGTTCCGGTAGAGATAATATCTCCGGGTTCAAGAGTGATACCAGAGGAAATCGTACTGATAAGTGTCGGAATATCAAAAATTAGAGAATTCGTGTTAGCATGCTGTCTTAACTCTCCGTTTAACTTTAATGTTACTGTTAGATCATTGACCGGGGGAACAGAAGTCTTGTGAACAAGGAAGGGACCCATTGGTGCTGTAGTATCAAGACTTTTGCCGCGAAACCACTGCTGGTGGCGCTTTTGTAAATCCCGTGCCGTCACATCATTAAGAATGGTATAGCCAAATACATAGTCCATTGCCTCTTCTTTGCTAACATAGGAAGCCTTCTTCCCAATGATTACAGCCAGCTCTATTTCGTAATCCAAAGCATTTGTAACTTGGCTATGACTGTCAATGATATCGCCAGGACCAATTACCGTGGTGGGAGCCTTGGTAAAGATAACTGGATATTTAGGGATGGCCACACTCGGGTCGGCGCTTTTGTCACCCTCCATAGCGTGTTCGGCATAGTTTTTGCCAATGCAGAAAATATTTTTGGCAGGTCGAGGGATTGGCGCCATAATCCGGATGTTGTCCGGTGACAGCAGAAATGGAAGATTGCTTTGTGCTTCCACTGACTTCACGATCGACTTGACTCGCTGTAAGGCTAATTCACCTTGCTGAATAAGAGAGAGTATCGTAGCCGGCAATATAGTTTCACCATAAAAATGATGCTCGGCGGCCAGCAGAGGAATGATCTGCTTCTGGTCTGCTGTCAATAAGCCGATTTCTTCTTGACCATTCCATACATATGTTATAAAGTGCATACAGTTCTCCTTTTGAATCAATAGTATATGTAAAATCAAGTGGTACTTCTGGCAAAACGGTACATGATGCCTCTACTATTTTACCATCTAAAATTGATTCTTCTACTGATTTTGTCCAATAAACCTGTTGAGTGTGCATACAAGATTGTCCAGGATTAGAATACAGCCATGTATATCTATCCATTTCAACATAAGATTTTACACATTCAGCAAAACAATAATTAATAGTGACAAACATAGAATTTTCTAATTCTTTCATCCATATTTCGACATTTTTTCCTGTTATATGAACTTGGTCTTTAAGCATAACTTCTTCTTTTAAATTTGAAAGCATTGAATAAACGACTTTTTCATCTTTTAAGTTAATATTATGAATATTTTCAAAAATTTTAGATAATGAATCTTTTATTTT